>JBBIQF010000113.1:1140-15971 GCA_037442445.1 Planctomycetaceae bacterium | reverse complement strand
CACACGAAGAGGGCGGCCCCCAGTGCCCCGCCAGCGTCGCCGGCCGCGGGCTGAATCCAGAGGTCCTCGAAGGGGCCTTCGCGGAGGATTCGGCCGTTGCCCACGCAGTTCAGCGCCACGCCGCCGGCCAGCACGAGATACTTCAGGCCGGTCTGGCGATGGAGATGCCGCGCGGTGCGGAGCATGATTTCCTCGGTAACGGCCTGGATGGAGGCAGCCAGGTCCATCTCGCGTTGGGTAATCGGGGATTCGGGCTTGCGGGGCGGGCCGCCGAACAGCCGCTCGAAGGCCCGAGAGGTCATCGTCAGCCCCTGGCAATAGTTGAAGTACCGCATGTCCATGCGGTACGAGCCGTCGCCCTTTAGGTCGACGAGCTTTTCCAGGATCAGGTCTTTGTAGATGGGCCGGCCGTAAGGGGCCAAGCCCATCAACTTGTATTCGCCGCTATTGACGCGGAAGCCCGTGAAATAGGTGAAGGCCGAATACAAGAGGCCCAGCGAGTGGGGGAAGCGGATTTCGTGGGTCAGGGTGACGCGATTGCCGCGGCCGAAGCCCAGGCACGTGGTGGACCACTCGCCGACGCCGTCGAGGGTCATGATGGCGGCTTCGTCGAAGGGCGAAGGGAAAAACGCGCTGGCGGCGTGCGACTCGTGATGGTCGGTAAACACCAGGGGCCCGCGGTATCGGTGGCGCAGCCCCCGGCGGATCTCGCGGGGGAGATGGAGCTTCTGCCCGAGCCACAGCGGCATGGCCTGCCGGAACGATCGGAACCCCACCGGGGCATACGCCAGGTAGGTCTCCAGCAGCCGCTCGAACTTGACCAGCGGCTTATCGTAAAAGGCGACGTAATCGAGCTGCTCGGGGATCAGGCCGGCCTCGGCCAGGCAATTGTCGATGGCGTTCTGGGGAAAGCGGTGGTCGTGCTTGACGCGGGTGAATCGTTCTTCCTGGGCCGCAGCCACGATGTCGCCGTCGATCACCAGGGCTGCCGCCGAATCGTGGTAAAAGGCGGACAGACCGAGGATAGCGGTCATTGCGGGACCCCCTAGCAAGGTAATCGGTCTAGAGCAAATGTGGTATCGCCGCGACGGTCCAGCCCGGCAAGCCAACGGCCTCGCGGCCCCCGGAGTGCCCGTGGCCTGCTGGCGCCGTGGACCGGGGGGTGGATACCAGGCGTGTGGGGTGCGTGCTTGCACGTACGCCGGTCGTCGCAACGGACCGGGGCTCATGGATACCACAAATGGAGCGTTCGCGTAAATATCAATTGGCTTGGGTTGCGGTGCGGGTGGATTCGGTCGGATGGCCCGAGGTGGGCAACTCCTAACGACTTACAGCACTTGTAGTTGTGTTTTTCCGCGGGCAGACCTCGCCGGAACGAGGCCCTGAAGGTGTGCGGGGCGATGTGGTACTTTTGGGGGATGGCGCCTTGCGCTTGGGTTCCTAGGCTATGAGGTCACGAGCAGAGGAGGGGCTTTATGGACCACCAGCGGGGGAGGTTCAGGCAGGAGGCCCACCTGGGTGGCGGGGGTCGGCGGGACCCGCCGATTGAAGCCCCGCAGAGGTTGAACTAGAGTAGAGCCGAGGGGCAGATTGCTGCCACATGTCCCGCCGTCGCAATTGTCCTGGCTGCCGACCCAGGTTTTCGACCTGCTGAAGTTCATGCCTAGCGATGAGGAGTCTGCCATGCGAAACCGACTTGCTATGGGGATAGGGTTCCTGCTGGTTATGGCGTTGTGGGCCGAGGGAGCGTGGGGGGCCTGTTGGTTGCGGCCCCGGGTGCGCCGTGTGACGATGGCGGCGCTGCAGGCGGAAACGCAGCGGGCAATGGCGGCCAAGGCGGATGCTGACGCCGCTGTGGCCCAGGCCGAAAAAGCCAAGGCCGAGGCGAAGAAACAGCAGGAGGCGGCTGATGCGGCCAAGGCCGAGGCCAAAAAAGCGGAAGAGGCGGCGGCCAAGGCCAAGGCCGAGGCCGACAGCCGCATCAAGGCTGCCCAGGCCGAGATGGCCAAGGCCGAAGCCGCCAAGGCCGAGGCGGAAAAGCAAAAGGCCGAAGCCCAGAAACAGCTCGAATCGGCCCGGCAAGAAATGGCCAAGGCTCAGGCAGCCCTGGCCGAAGCCAAGAAAACCCAGGAACTCGCCCAGGCCGAACTCAAGAAAGCCCAGGCCCTGCGCCAGGAGGCCGAGAAGTTGATGCAGGCGGCCAAGGAGGAGATGGCCCGCGTGCAAAAGGCCAAAGCGGACCTCTCTGCCCCCAAGCCGAGCGCCCAGGGGAAACAGCCTGCCGCAAAGAAAGAGGAACCGCCTAAGCTGCAAGAGGCGAAGAAATCCTGACGCAGCCGGCCCTATTGCCGGCTCTCGCCCGGCTGATTTGCCGGAACGCTCCGGCTGGCCATGTGTGGACCAAACCGTGGCCGCCGCGCAGCGGCTGGCTGTCAGCGTGTCCCAATTTGTCGATCGTGGTTGTTCGCACCCTCGCTGCCGGGGGGCAAGCCATTTGCACGCGGCGCTGGTCCGAAGATAGGCCGGTTTACGGGCCTTGGCCCCGAGAGGCATAGTACCGGCCTTTAGGCCGGGTTCGGCCGCCCAGACGCTTGCTTCGCAATCTCCTGCAATGTCAGCCCCCTTCAGGGGGCCCCTCCCTCGGCTGGAGCTGCTGCGGCCATCGGTCGCGTGCGCAGCGATCGCGCTTCGGGTGGCGTAACGAGGAGGCCCGTAAACGGGCCTGACAGGGGGCCGTCGCCGCACCATAGGACGATTCATGTGGGCGCGGTGCAACCCGGCGTAAACGCCGGGCCTTGTAGCCGCCTGCGGCGGCAAACACCCGTGAACGGGCGTGTCGCTAAGCCCGGTGGGAGCCGGCTGGCCCCCAGCCGCCATGTCACGGCAAACGCCCGTAAACGGGCGTTGGTAAACCGCCAGCCCCACCGGGCCCTTACGGGCCCGGCTCGGGGGCCCGGCTCGGGGGCCCGGCGCATGGGTCCGGTGGCTGGGCCCGACATCGGGCTATTTCCGACCTTCCATACCTCGCTCGGTAACCCAAAGCATTCATGTTGCGATAAGCTCTATGTTGCCTGGACCTGGGCCAGGGTGTACCCGAACCGGCGTGCTACCGCCTCGGTTTCGTCCCAGATGGTTTGGCATAACAGGCGGGTCAAAGCACTGGCCATCCACGTGGGGGCGGCGATGTGGTCGAGCCCCAGTTGCCGTAACGCCGCCTGGCCGACGTCGATGCGGGCCAGCAGGCCCTCCAAGGTGGCTCGCGGCTGGTGGCACAGGTCTTCATAGCGGACCACAAGCAGGCGCTGCGCGAGGTCCGGCGACGCATCGCAAAGCGACGCCACCAGGCGATAGGCCCCGGCCCATTGGATGGCATACCCCAGGGCATCGTCGCCGTGCTGCCAGGCCTCGAGGGTTCGGCAGGCCGCTTGGGCGGAAAACGCGATCGGGCGGCGTTGCGGCCCGAACTCGTGGTGCCCCGCGGCCGAAAGCCAGCTTGCGACGCGCGGGTCCTGTTGCGCGTAGGAGAGAAAAAGGCGGTGCTGGCGGACCAGCGAAACGACCTGGCTTACCGGATGGCGTACCGGGACGATAAAGACGGCGTCCGGGAACCGGCTGGCCAGGTAGGCGATGCGCGTCAGGTTGTAGTTGTTCTTGGACAGGTACCGCAAGCCGCAGCGAAGCAACAGGATCTTCTGGATGTGGTCGCGGTAGAACCGTTCGAAGCCGGTACCGGCCGGCGGATCGGCAAGCGGGCCGATGGCCGGCCCACTCCGAAGCTCGGGGAAAAACGCCCGCCAAATCGGCTATTCGAAGCCATCGGGGGTTTCGCGGGTGATGACGATGCGGTCTTGGTGGGCCCGCTCAACAGGCTGTTCGGCCCGGGGAAACAGGTCCAGATACCGGTTCCACAAGTAGGGGGTCAACACGAAGGGGAAATCGCGGTAGCGGTGGGTGGCGAAGGGGCCGAGGCGGGCAAGCAGTTCCAACAGCACCGTGGTGCCGGAGCGGGCTAGCCCGGCGATGAACACGGGCCGCACGATGGCCTGCCGCCCCAGCCTGGGCGCCAGCCAGGCGGATTCCCATCGGCCGAGCTGCTTCAGCAGGGGTTGGGCCAGGGTGGCGAAGCGGACCAGCGCATAATCCGCCGCCCGGATGTTCATTCGTCCTCAGGCCGAAAACGGTGCCGCTGGTGGTACCACCGCTTCAGCAGTACTAGCGGATAGAGCAGCGGGCCGAGCAGCCCTAGCCCGACGACTCCGATCACCGCGGCCAGGGCCCCAAGCATGCTCAGGCCAGCGCCTGGCCCCACGTAGGCCACCGGGGCGGCGCCTACGGCGGGCGAGGCGCACAACACGAACAGCGCGAGCGCTACTGCAATCGCGTGCCAAACACGCGGGCAAGACGGCTTCATCGCGCGCTCCTTTCTTTCTCGGAGGGATGAAAGAAGGGTTGAACGTATTTGGCCGTGTAGAGCGGTTTGGGACGGCCGCTTGGGCCCACTTCGCCCAGGACGTACTCCCACAGCAGCCGGCCGTCGGCGAGGTCGATTTCCCAGATGCGGCCGAGATGGGCCCCCGCAACCAAGGCCCTTTGGCCATTGGGGTGGATATCCAGATGGCCGGCTGTCTCGGTGAAGAACGCTACCGGCAGCGGTTGCGAAGGGAGCGGGAAGAGCGTCTGGGGCGCCTGCATGCCGAACTCCAGGCGCACGATGCGCGAGGCCGGCGGTTCCTGGCCGCCCCCCAAATTGTCGAAAACCACTACGCCGCCTTCGGCTAGCCGGGGACTGTGCTGGCGGAGGGTCCAGCCCGCGGCAAGCCACTTGACGCGCCGCGTCTGGCCGTCGAGGATCGCCAGCGCGTTGATGCTCCGCATCGAAAGCAGCAGGTCCCCCGGCGCCAACCACGCAGGTGCGCCGCGCCCCACACTTTCGACCACACGAACATCGTTGAGATGGATGGGGTCGTCGGTGATGGCGTCGGCCAGCGGGTTGGCCCCATCGGCCAGCACACCATGGAACAGGCCCACGCACCCCGAGTGGACCAGCAAGGGGGCCAGTTCGATCTCTTCCAGCAAGTCCCCCTGGGGGGATAGCAGAGCGATGGTATCGCTCAGAATCTTGCCCTTGGGCGAGGCGATGGCCGGCCCAATCCCCGGCAAACGCATGGGCGAATCCACCACCCGCAGCGAGGGGGCATAGATGCGCCCCCGGTTGTCGACGCTGAACCAGTGGTGTATCCGCTCGCGCTTCCACACCAGTCGCGAGTCCCAATCGAAACGGGCCAGCCCCACGGCGAACGGGAAGCAATTCTCGCCCTGGAAGCTCACCAATAGCCCGCCGTCGGCACACAGATGCACATCCACCGGGTAAATCGTGGAAAAGCCCGGTAGGCGCGACACGTGCTCCAAATGCCGCCACACCGCCGGATCGTAGCGCCATACGTGCCGGATATGGCCCTGGCGGTCCATCAGCCAGGCCAGGCATCCGGCTTGAGGGCTATACGACGCCAGGTAGCCCGGCCCGCCGCTGACCAACAGCCATTCCTCGCCAGCACCGGCGGCATAGTGGCGGGCGACCGGTTCGGCGGCCGGCGCGTCGGTCGGCACAGCGCTCTGCCCGGCACTGCTGCCGGCCTGCTGGGTGGCGTACACCTCTTTGAGCGCTCGCCAGGCCTCGTTGGCCTCGCACAACGTGCGATAGGGGAACAGGCGGTAGTGGACCGTGGCCATCCCATAAGAAAAAGCGGCCAGAGCGAGCGAGAATAGCAATAGCGCCCGGAGCAGATAATTGCCGACGCGGCTTGCGCGCATGTTTGCCCTGTCCTATGGACATGCGCCGGCGGGCCGGCGCACACCGCCGCCGAGGCGTCCGGAAGAGAATCGGCAAGTCCCGGGAGCACTTTCCCCCGAAGAAGTGAGGGATGCGATGCCTCTCCTGTCTGTCCGCCTGGCCTGTTCCGAAAACCAATGCGGCCGCGCGGGGCACTTGCCGCCCTGCGCGAGCAGTCCCCCTGGCGTTAATCGCACGCTGGGGCGGACCATCCACAGAAAACGGTTCTTCGGTGCCACCACAAGGCCTGGCTCGAAGAACGGGCAGGGCCCGTTGCCAGCGCAAAAAGCGTAAGGAATCTGCCCGGCGTTTTCGTGGCTAAAAACCCGCCGTGAGGCCAATAGGCTACGCCGGCGTGTGCCGCCGAACCCTACCCGCTTGCAGGGAGTGTCTTATCGACTAACTAACACGTGCGCTAAATCTTCAAAAACCCTAGCAGCGGAACTTATCTTGTGGCCGGGGCAACAGGCAACTCGGTGATGTCCACCAGCCGATTCGGAAAGCGTGCTCCGGTGGAAGTCGCTGGCGTGCCGGCGGCGCCTGCCGGGGGACTCGTGCCGGCCATGCTCCCTGTAGCACTTGGCGCCGGCGAGGATGATGGTCCGGAAGCCGAAGGCGCCCCCGCCGCGTCGAGGGGCTGCGGCAAGGGCGACCCGGCCAAGCCGCGCGCAGGCTCCAGCGTACGGATGATGCGCTCGCGCTGGGATGCCAGGTTGATGGTGGGCCGGCTCATTGTGGGCGTGTCGGCCAAGGGGGCTGCTGCCCTGGCCAGCGAGCTGCCGGCGACGCCTGCAACGGATGCCGTGCCCGTACTCGGAGGCGTCGCCGGGGCCACTCCTGGCTGCGGTTGTCGCACGGCCGAGGCCATGCCGGCGCCGGCTACCTCCCGGGCCGCCGGGGGTATCACGATTCGATCGCCCGGAGCCGTCGGCGTCCCGAAGGGTTGGAGCACGTCTGGCCTGCTTGCCGCTCCCAACGGTGTGGTCGTGGGGTTCTGCCCCAGGGCCAAAGCCGCGCCCACCCCGCGGTTGCCGCTCGTGGCGGTCGGGCTGGGCAGACCCGCGGTCCCAAGCGCCGTGGCTCCGGAATCCGTACCCGCTGCGGGTGCCCCGGACACGTTTGACGTTGTGCTAGCCGGCGCGGCTACCCAACCGGCAGGACCGTTGGAAGAGCTCCCCCCCGACAAAGGTGCGGTTCCAGGGGTCATTGGCGACCCCCGCAAGGGGTTGGGGCGCAACGACGGGGCATAAGGGACGCTGGATGGGCTGCCGATGGCACCGGTGCGGGGCGGCTCGATCCGCACCCGCCCGAAGAACGGGTCCACCGGTTCGGTGCTCTGCCCCGAACCTTTGCATCCCAGCAGCAGGATACCCAAACATCCAACAAGCGCCCAATGGCGCCCCATTTGATGGATTCCTTTCCGCGCGCCGGTGAAAACGAAAATCGCCCCCCGGCCCCATCCATGCGCCCCCGAAAGCCCGCCCGGACCAAGTGGGTAGGTTACCTTTTCCCGTGGGCGTGTCCAGACCGATTTCTCTTCCACCAAATATAGGGGGGGTGGCGGATGACACTTCAGTATGGAATGCGCATCATGCGCGGGGAACTCCGTGCCACCCAATTAGAACGCTCAAGAGAGCCAGTCTTTGGAAGGGGCAAATTGCACCTTTTCGGGTGGGAAGCGCACGCAGCGGTCGGCATCTTTTCGGTGGGCTGGTCTCCTCCATCGGCCGCGTCGCTCGGGCGGCCAGGCGGCTTTGGCCAAACAACCCCAGCCCGGTCATGCGCCATTGCAAGATTCCACCCAACTGGGAGAATACGAGCAAGGTACATTGTGTACGGTTTGACGGCGGCGCATCTGGTGGCATACCTCTTTTGTAGGGATAGCCCAGTATGGTCCGACACGTGCGGCCGGTGTGAGGTGCTTTCGTCATGCAGCAAGACTCGACGCAGGGGATGTGGGGCCGCTACCTGCTGTTCATTGTGCTCTCGATAGCGGTACTGGCCGCCCACTCGTACTGGATGGCGAGCCGGGCGCCTCGGAAGGCCGGAAAACCCGCACAACTCGCACAGCGGGAAGCGGAATTGCCCAAGGAGGGGCAGGCCGCGGGCAAGGAGGGGGGCCAACTTGGGGCTAAACCGGGCGCCGACCGGCAGCCTGTTGAGCGTCCAGACACGCCGTCGCCGGAAAAGCCGGCCGAGAAGCCCGGGGCCGTGCCGGCCGAAAAGCCGGCCCAGCAACCGCCTGTGGCCGAAGAACCTAAGCACCCCGACGCCTTCGTAACGCTAGGCTCGCTGGACCTCGAAAGCCCGTACCGGATGCTGGTCACGCTCACCAGCCGGGGGGCCGGCGTGGCCAGGGTCGAGCTGAACGGCCGCCGGTATCGCGATGTCGAGGACCGGAGCGGCTACCTGGGGCAGATCGTGGTGCACGACGACCCACGAGCGGCGGCAAGCCCGGTGGGATGCCCCGTTCAAGTTGTGGGGCCGGGGACACCCGCGTTTCAGGCCGGATTGCGCCCGGGCGATGTCATCACCGCCGTGGATGGTCGGCCGGTGGGCGACTGGCTCGGCCTTACGACCGTACTGGCCGGCACGCGCCCCGGCCAGCGGGTGCAGGTGACCCTTGCCGGCAAGACCGAGCCGGTAACCGTCACGCTGGCACGGCGGCCGCTGGAGGTATTGCGCCCCGAGGGGGCCGATCCCCTTTCGTTCCTCATGACCCTGGCACGCGTGGATGACGGGCGGCTACCGGGGCCGGACCCGGCCGCCGAGGCCCCGACCCCGCTGAACCGCGAACTGGAGGAGCTGGACCTTCGCACGGGCAACTGGCAGCTTGTGGCGCACGACGAAGAGCACGCCGTGTTCCGCCGCCGCCTCGCCCGGCTGGGGCTCGAACTGGAGAAGACCTATCGGCTGGCGCGGGTGGCCGAGGGCCAGCAGGACAATCCCGACTATCCCGCCTATCATCTCGATTTGCAGGTGGCCATCCGCAATCTCGACGGCCGGCCGCACCAGGTGGCATACCAACTGGATGGCCCAACCGGCCTGCCGCTGGAGGGTTGGTGGTACGCCTCGAAAGTCAGCCATTACTGGTTCAAAGGGGTGGGGCTGCGCGACGTGATCGCATCGTTCGGGCCCGCCGAGCCGAATGTTTACTCGGCCATCGAAATTGCCCACCAAGAGTGGCGCAAACCCATTCCCGTCGAGGAAGCGCGGGTGCAACTGGCATTTGTGGGGGTCGATGCTCAATATTTTTCGGCCGTGATGATTCCCCAGCGCCAACAGCCGGCGGAACTGGGCTTTGCCGACTGGCAGCCGCTGGCCGTGGGGCCCGTACCGAAAGATGTCCCTTTCAAGACCAACACCAGTTTCCGCTTGCGCAGCACGCTCCGGGAACTGGCGCCGGATGCCACGCTCCGCGAGACTTTCCAAATTTTCGTCGGCCCCAAGCGCCCGTCGCTGCTGGAGGCCTACGGCCTGCGGGGGATTTTATATTACGGCTATTTTTGGTGGGCGGCCCGGCCCATGCTATGGCTGCTGCATTTCTTCCACGACTATCTGGTGTTCAACTACGGCCTGGCGATCATCATGCTCACCGTGGTGGTCCGCGGCTGCATGTTCCCCTTGAGCCGCAAACAGGCCCTGGGGGCCCAGAAGATGCAGGAAATCCAGCCGGAGCTGAAGCGGCTCAAAGAGAAATACAAGAACGACCTCCAGGCCCTGGGCCGCGCCCAGCGCGAACTGTTCGCCAAATACAATTACAACCCCTGGGGCGGATGCCTGATCGTTTTCCTCCAGTTGCCGATCTTCGTGGGTTTGTATCGGGCGCTGATGGTGGACGTGGAACTCCGCGGGGCGCCGCTATTGAGCGAAAAAATCCGCTGGGCGTCGAACCTGGCGGGCCCCGATATGCTCTTCGACTGGAGCGGATTCATGCCCGGCTTTATCACCCGCGGGGTGGGGCTTTTCGGCCTGGGGCCGTACTTCAATATTCTGCCGATCATTACGGTGGCGTTGTTCCTCTGGCAGCAAAAGAAGTTCATGCCGCCGCCGGCCGACGAGCAAGCGGCCCTGAACATGAAGGTCATGCAGTGGATGATGGTCTTCATGGGCCTATTGTTTTACAAGGTGGCCAGCGGGCTGTGCATCTACTTTATCGCCTCGACGCTGTGGAGCATCGCGGAGCGCAAGTTCCTTCCCAAGTTGTCGCACGCCGCAGGGGACCAACCGCGCTTGCCGGAAAAAAGGGCCGAAGAGAAACCGGTCGCGTATCTGCCAGGCTTCGAAGATGTGCAGCGCGTGCGCCGGCCCAGCAAGAAGAAGCGATTCCGCCGCAAGGGGGGGTGGTAAGAGGCCAAACCCGCGGGCTGCCGACATCGCGCCCGGCAAGTTGCGGCGCTAGACCAGCGCGTCGGCCGGATCGAGCGATTCCAGGGCCTCGACGAACGGGCGCACGTCCCGGCCGTCGACGGCCACGATGGAAAGCTCCGGGTACAGGCTCAGGTCGATTTCCTCCAGTGCGGGATGCTCGATCCGCTGGCCGTCGGGCGCATACAGGCATTGCACCTTCGGGCGCAGCGGAGAGTCGCGGTTGAAATCGACCACCACGGCCCGGAAGCCGCTGGAGAGCGTAACAACCTGCCCGATGGGGAATGGAGGCACGATCCGGTAAAACGCCGCTTCCACCACCGGATCGAAGAAACCCAGGCACTGGGTCCGCATCTCGTAGATCGCCTCGACCGGCAGCTTGGCCCCGCAGTAGCAGCGGTGCGTGGTGGCGGCGTCGTACACGTCGGCCACGGTCACGATCCGCGAGAAGATGGGAATCTGCATGCCCGAAAGCAACCCCAGGGTCTGGCCCGATTGGCTATCGATCCGGCCCGGGTATCCCGATCCGTCCCATCGCTGATGGTGGTTCAGCGCGACCTGGGCTGCGGTGGGGGGCACGTTGTGGCGGATCATCTGGTAGCCGAGCACCGTGTGCCGGCGCATCTGGTGGAGTTCCTCGGGATCGAGCTTGCCGGGCTTCTCCAGAATCTCTTTAGGAATTTGAAGCTTTCCGATGTCATGCAACAGCGCCCCGAGCCCCAACAGATGCAAGTCCTTGGCCTGCCGGGCCGGCTTGAAAGGCCGCTGGTCGATCAAGTAGCGGTCCAGGCTCATCCCCAGCAACAACGCCAGGTAACAGGTGTTGACCGAATGGGCCAGGAGATAGTCGTCGTACGCATCGAGTTTCTGGAGGACGACGTTGGCGGCGGCGCTGCGCTTGAGGAAATCGAACAGCTCGCGGATCGAGTCCTGGAACCCCGCCAGATCCAGCTCGATGGCCGAACCCCGCAAGATCGCCTCGAAGTTCTGCCGCACGCGATGATACACTTCCCGCTGGCGCTCGGTCAGGCCTTCGTCGATCAGGCCTTCGAGGAACTCGAAATCCTGGTGCCGCACCCAGACCTCGTGGATTCCCCACTGCCGCAGGCGCGGGATCAGGTCGGGCGGGATCTCCCCATCACCCAGCACCACGTACTTGTTGGGATTGCTCGGCAAGGGAATAGGCCGGGGCAAAACCATGACGGGACGAATGCGGTGAAGAGGAACGCGAAGCATAGTGCCGGGCAAAGCCCCCCAATAGGGCCTTGATCGTGACGTGCCAAAGGTGCAGCCCCGGGGCCGCAAGAAAAGCCTAGCTCACGGTGGGCCGGCAGGCGGGAGATGCTCCGCCCAGCCGGGGGGGCGGCTCGCTCGGCAAACCCGTTAGAATGCCTTCCGACCGGCCGCGGGCCCCATCCATGAGTGCCTACAAGATGGTGCCGGCTTGGGGGTCCACCGGGATACCGTCGGTCAGTTCCGCCAGGGCATCCAGCACGAGAATCAAGGCGCTGGGGTCGAACAGTTCGTCCTCCTGGTCGCCGGCATCGACCACTTGCTCGAAGTGGAGCACGTCGAAGCGGGCGTCGCAGCGGCGCAGTCGATCGAGTTTGGCCTGGTCTTCCGGCCCGAGGTCGCTGGCCTTCATTTCCCGGAGGATCTGCGTCACCTGCTCGCGGACCTCTTCGCCCCGCACAAAGCAGATATCCAAGGCGGCGAAGTCGTCGGGGGCCACCACCGTCAGCGACTCGAAGGCGCCGTTCTTGCCCGCCATCCCGTTGGCCAGCATATAGCGGCCCCCCAGGGACGACAGCTTTTTTTCCACCTCTTTGAGCTTCGGGCGCCGCCCCGACTCGAAGAGCACGCAGTAGGTATCGCGCCACTGGTATTGGTCGTTCTCGAACATCGACATGGGCGAGCTCCTCGGCTCAGGATTCCTCTGGGTCCGGTGGCCGATGGCTGGCCCAGGCCTCCAGGGCCCGCAACACGGCGTCCCGCTCCTCGGGCGAAGTGCACCAGACCGACTCGCCATCTTCCAGCCGCACTTCGTAGTTCCCCTCCTGCTGGCAATCGGGCGAGCCACAAAAGTGCGGCAAAGCGGAGACCCAAAGTATCCGGTACAAAGGCACGTACTTGTCGTCAATCAAACAGAAGACCGACATACCTGCGACCCCAAGCCCCGGCCGGCGGAGCCGTTCGGCGCTGGCCGCACCGATGCGCTCCGGCAGCGCCCAGCCGCTGGGGCGCCCCCGCCGATACGGGGACCAGGCCACGCATCGGCGGCCGGGTAAAGGCGGTTTCCTTCACCCGCCCAACTCGGCCGACCGGCGTGCCGCAGCCTCCACAGCGGCCATGAGTGCGCCGCGAAACGCGGCCGCCTCCAGGACCTGCAAGCCCGCGATGGTGGTGCCGCCGGGGCTGGCCACCCGCTCTTTCAGCACGGCCGGGTGCTGCCCGGTGGCCAGCACCATCTCGGCTGCGCCGCGGACGGTCTGGGCGGCCAGGGCCGTGGCCACCGCCCGGGGCAAGCCCATCCGCACCCCGCCATCGCTGAGCGCTTCGATCATCATGTACACGAACGCCGGGCCGGAACCCGAAAGCCCCGTCACCGCGTCCAACTGCTTTTCCTCGACCTCCCAGGCGGAGCCGACCGCTTCGAACATCTGCCGGACCGACTGGCCATCGCCCGGCGTGGCGTTGGGCCCCAGACAATAGGCACACGCCCCGAGCCCCACCAGACAGGGGGTGTTCGGCATGACCCGGACCAGCCTAGGCCCATCGCCCAAGTGCTCGGCCAGGACCGCCAGGCGGATTCCCGCCGCGATCGATACCACCAGATGCCGCGGGGTGACGTGCCCGCGGAGCTCGTCCAGTACCGCCACCAGGTGTTGAGGCTTGACCGCCAGGATCACCACATCGCAGGCACGCACCACCTCGTGATTGTCGGCGGTAACGGTGCCCCCGGTGTTTTGCTGGAATCTCTGGCGGGCCTCGGCAACAGGATCGCTGGCCCACAGGCCCTCGGCAGCGACCACCCCCCTGCGGACCAAGCCCTGCCCCAATGCCGTGGCCATTTGCCCGGCACCGATGAAACCCACCCGCTGGCTCAAACCGGCCATCCCATGGACTCCCGCACCGCCGGCACGCCCGGCCACCGAGTTTGGCGGCCGGGCTCGGGCGGCATCATGCGCTTTATGCTATGCGATGGCCCCAAACCACACAAGCCAAACCACGAGCATCTGGCCCAAAGAGCTTCCGGGCATCCGGGGCGGAGCTTGGCGTATCTAGCCGAAATCGCGGCCAAGACTTAAAATCATGTGTTTTTCGCCGGGGCGAGCGATGGCCAGCGATGACCGACGTCACCCGTGAACGCGTGTTGGTCCTGGATTTCGGGTCGCAGTACGCGCAGCTCATCGCCCGGCGGGTCCGCGAGCAGCAGGTGTACTGCGAGATCGTGCGGCATGACCTGCCGGCCAGCCGCATCGCCGAAATCCGCCCCAAAGGGCTGGTGCTTTCGGGGGGGCCTGCCAGCGTGTATCAACCCGGGGCGCCCCGCTGCGACCCGGCGATTTTCGATCTCGGCATACCCATCCTCGGCATCTGCTACGGGATGCAATTGGCCTGCGACGTGCTCGGCGGCCGGGTCGAAAGTGCTCCGGCGCGGGAATACGGCCGGGCGTATTGCCGCCTCTTGCGTCCCGACCCCCTCCTTGCCGGGCTGCCCGAGCGATTCCAGGTTTGGATGAGCCACGGCGACCAGGTCTCTGCCGTGGGGGACGAGTTTTTGCCGCTGGCGGCTACCGATACCTGCCCCGTGGCCGCCGTGCGGCACAAGGACCGCCCCCTGTACGGGCTGCAATTCCACCCCGAGGTGACCCACACGCCGCAGGGATCGACCATCCTCCGCAACTTTCTGATGGCCGTGTGCGGTTGCCGCGGCACGTGGCAGTTGGGCGACTTCGCCCGGCAGACGATCGCCGAATTGCGCCAGCGGATCGGTACCAGCCGGGTGATCTGCGGGCTGTCGGGCGGGGTGGACTCGGCGGTTACCGCGGCGCTGTTGTCCGAAGCCGTTGCGCCCCAGTTGGCCTCCATCCTCGTCGATAACTGCCAGTTGCGCCAGGGGGATGCCGCCCCGGTCATAGAGGAGATCACAGGCCATTTCAAGACCGAACTGCACGTGGTCCACGCCGAGGAGCGCTTTCTGGCGGCTCTGGATGGCGTGGTGGAGCCGCAGGAAAAGCGGCGGCGGATCGGGCATACCTTCGTCGAATGCTTCGCCGACGAAGCGGCCCGCATCCCGGGCGCCCGCTTCCTGGCCCAGGGCACCTTGTATCCCGACGTGATCGAAAGCGGCGGGTTGCCGGATGGGCCAGCCGCCACCATCAAGCTGCACCACAATGTTGGGTGGCTGCCCGAGGATTTGTCGTTCGAGCTGGTCGAACCGCTGCGGGACTTGTTCAAGGACGAAGTTCGGCGGCTGGGTCTCCAGCTCGGCCTTCCCGAGGACATCGTCTGGCGCCACCCGTTCCCCGGGCCGGGGCTGGCTGTGCGATGCATCGGCCCGGTGACCAAACCGCGGCTGGAGACGCTCCGCCGGGCCGCGGATCGCCGGCGAATCGTCGTCGCGATCGAC
>JBBIQF010000113.1:0-1130 GCA_037442445.1 Planctomycetaceae bacterium | reverse complement strand
GCTCCGCCGGGCCGACGCCATCGTGGTCGAAGAAATCCGCCAGGCCGGACTCTACCGCCAGACATCTCAGGCCTTTGCCGTTCTCCTGCCGGTGCGAAGCGTTGGGGTGATGGGCGACACCCGCACCTATGCCGATGTGGTGGCCCTGCGCGTGGTGGAAAGCGAGGACTTCATGACGGCCGATTGGAGCCGCCTGCCCTACGAGGTGCTGGCCCGCATCGCCACCCGGATCATCAACGAGGTGCCCGGCGTGAACCGCGTGGTGTACGACATCAGCTCCAAGCCGCCGGCCACCATCGAATGGGAGTAGGGGCTGGGCGACCTAGGGGTTCGCCTGGCAGGACCCGCGGCGCTGCGAGGCGGTTCCCCCCTGCCCCAGCGCCCATCGTGCCCCCACTATGGGGTGGACTTAGCGGAATCCTAAATTCCGCTCGATTTGAAGGGCCTTGTTGCTGACGCCGAACGCCTCGCTGCCCGGCTCGAACGGCCGCAACCGCTTGGGCATGCTCGAGAATTCGTCCTCCGGAAAAGTCTCGCCACGGAGGTTCCAGGATTGGCACCCCGATAAGCCGAGGACCACAACGACCACCGCAAGACACCCCCACCGGCCTAGGGCAGCGGCAATGGGGTACAACCCCCGGCACATGGCGGCCAAATTGAGGGCTTTGGCCAGCGAAGTTCTGCACATCGGACGCATCGGTTTTTTCGGCGACTGGCAGGCTAGGCGACGGGTGATGGGGGGCGGGCGACGGGTGACAGGGCTCGAATCTCAACGTGACGGGGTTTGGGGGCAATGGGCAATTGCGCCGGCCCGCAGGCCCGCGGCCTGCGTGCGGCCTCCATCATTACCACTCCCTGGCGGCAAAACCATCGGCGGACGACAGCACACTACCGGGACCAGCCCGGCGGCTGCCCGCTGGCCGAGTCCACACGGCGGCCGGGGAGTGTCGCAGAACCGCGGCCATAGGTCCAGACCGCTTTTTTTGCTGATACGTTCTATGGGTGGCAGACGAACCCCCCACTAGGTCCAATGAGCGGGCCCGAAGCAGCATTGGTTCTGTGTACCCGGCATCTTTGCCTCGGGCATCCGGAAGTTGCTTGCCGCCCCCCTTGCGTGAATTCCCTTGGCG
>JBBIQF010000112.1:0-17136 GCA_037442445.1 Planctomycetaceae bacterium | reverse complement strand
GCGGACGCGACGGACGCGGCGGAGCGCGCCCCTCCAGGGAGGGCCACGCTCTGTCTGTGCGACCTTCCTCTTAGCCGGCCAGGGCGGTAAAATCATGGCTGTTGCTCGGCAGCCGCTTGGCGTGCCGGAGGAATACGGAGATTCCCTGCCTGGAACACAAAGCACCACTGATGATTCGTTCGTTGACCATAGCGCCTTCGACAGCGACGGAGTGCAATCTTTCGGAACCCGAGGAACCTGGCTGTAGTCCGTACGACCGCTCGTTCTGGCTGGCCCATGCGGCCAATGTGCTGGTCGCAGTGGCGGCGGGCCTGAACTACCGCTACGCCGATTTCGTGACCTTTCTCGGGGGGAGCGAACTGCACCTGGGGTGGATCGTGGGGGTGGGGATGGTGGGCAGCGTGCTGATGCGCCTGGCGTTTGGGCCAGGGATTGACCGCAATGGCCCACGGGGGGTGTGGGTCCTGGGGCTGGCCATGCTGGCCGTCTCAAGCGCAGCGCATCTGGCGATCGACCGATACGACGGGCTAGCCATCTATCTGGCCCGGATCGCTTTCTGCACCGCGCTGGCCGGCGTGTGGAGTGCATCGACCACGTTTATCAGCTCGCGGGGCCCGGCCAGCCGCATGGCCGAGCTGATCGGCATGTTGGGTACCTCGGGATTCGTGGGCACCATGATCGGCACCCAACTGGGCGACTGGCTGTGCGCGGACCTCAATGGGCGGCGCGATCCGGTGGACCGGCTGTTCATCGCCTCGGCGCTGTTGGCCCTGGCGGCGATTCCCTGTATGCTCTTGGCCACGCGGGGCAGCTCCCGGGTGCGGCAGCGCCGGCGGGTCTCGGTGTGGGCCGCGGTCAGGCAGTATCAGGGGGGGATGGCTTTGGTGCTGGGCGTGTCGGCAGGGGCGGCCATTTCGCTGCCCGCCACCTTCTTGCGCACCTATGTGGCCGACCTGGGCATCGGCCGGATCGGAACCTTTTTCACGGTGTGCGCGATCGTGGCGCTGGCTAGCCGGCTGGGGGCACGCCGGGTACCGGAGCGATTGGGTTTGGCACGGATGATCGTGCTTGGCTTCCTGCTCTTGGCCGTGGGCCAGTTCCTTTACTTGCCCGTGCAGTCGGAATGGCATCTGGTCCTCCCCGGGGCGGTCGTAGGCATGGCGCAGGCCATTCTTTTTCCCACGATTGTGGCTGAAAGCGGTATTCCCTATCCGCCCCAATACCGCGGGTTGGCGATGACGTTGATCCTGGCCGCGTTCGATGTAGGCCAGATGCTTGGGGCGCCGGCTGCCGGGGCCATCCTTCATGCAAGCCAGGCCCTGGGACTGCCGAGCTACCCGGCACTGTTCGTAATCACCGCCGGGATGCTCTCGGGCATCGCAGCCCTCTATGCGGCGCACGCCTGGCCACGGCTCAGGCAGCCGCGATACCGGCTGGAAGGCCTGGACGGGCCGGCACAAGCGTAGCTGGCGCAGCGCCGGGTCAGGCCACCAGGGGCGTGCCGCAGCCCCGCAGTCCACTCGAGCGGGAGCTCTTCATGGGCCGCGAGGGGTCCAACGGGCCTCGGCCAACAGCCGGCGGACCTCGGCCAGCGGCACATCCCCGAACCACACCGTCGTGCGCCTTTGGTCCACCGGGAGCCACGTGGCGTTTTGGCGCACCTCGCAAGCAACCGGCGTGCCGTCCAGCCGCTCGGCACGCAGGCGGGGATGTGCCACTTCGAGCGTCCCCGGCTTACCGAGGAAGTGCCAGACCACGGCCAACGTGGCGTGCTGGTGGGTTCCCACCAAGGCCCGCACCTGGCCCGCACCCGCCACGGCCGGCACCGGTTCGACCGGGACGAACTCCGGCAAACTGCGGCCGGAATGCGCCCCAGCGGTTTCCCCCGGCACGGCGGGCTTGCCGGCGGACACTCCGGCGGGGAAGCCGCCGGCCCGAAGGAGAACGAAATCCTTGCCCGGCTGGCGGAGCATGCGGCGCACACTTTCCGGCACCTCGCCCGACTGGCGGACGTGTTCATAGGCGGCGACGATCTCCAACAGGCCCGATAGCAGCGGGTGGCTTTCCATCTGGGCGAAGCTGGTTTGGAGCGAGACGGGGGCGTCGTTGGCCAGCGAGCGGACCATCAAATACTCCATCTCGTCGAGCTGCAACCCGTCGGTGTTCTTGCCTTGGGGCCAGATGCCGAACCACCCCAGCTCGCCGGGCACCATGTCCTCATTGACGCTGAGCATGTACGCCACCGAGCGGTCGATGTGGCTGCGGACCGTGGGCCAGGTGTCGATCTTGCCCCCGGCCAGAATATGGCCGTGCAGCGTGTTCAGGTAGGTATCCACGGTGCCGCTGCGGGTAAACGAGTGCCAGGTGTTGTGGGTCATGATGGTGCCCATGTGGATCAGGGGCCGCTTGCGGAACTTGCGCATGGCCAGGGCCTGGCACTTGGACACGTAGTAATCGAACCGCCGGCGGTCGACGTCCTCGCCGCCATCGAAGTACACCATGTCGAAGTCGCAGGCGTTGAAGACTTCGGCCATGCGGGACGTGGTTTCGTCCAGTAGCGTCGTCTCCTGGTCGATGATGTAGCCGTTGATGCAGCCATCCACAGCGTAGTGCCGGCCCAAGGTGCCGGCGGCGTGCGGGCCCGGCCGGGTCCCATACGCCCCGCGCTGGCAGCCGAAAAGGGTATTCCACTGGCCGGGCGGCCCGAGCGACTCGTAACGGATGATCTCGTCGTCCAGCACGATCTCCTGGTGCTTGGTGACCCCGCCTTCCCACAGTTTTCGCTTGGCCACCGGGCTGCCTGGCCACTGGCTCAGGTCGCCGGCCATGCGGAGCGTGCGGTCGGCCGGGCCGATGTCCTCGGCCAAAGCCACGCTCATATCCACCCAGAAGCGGCGATCGGGCACCGGCGTCACATAGGGATCGGTCTTCGAGACCTTCGAGGCGAACGTGTGCATCCCCACCAGAATCCCTTCGCGGTGCAGGCGGGCCACCGTGCGGCGGAGGCTCTCGATACCGCCCGGGTACAGCGACGTGTTGATCGTGAAATGCCCGACGCTGCGGCACCAGGCCCCCGCGCTGAGCATCACCTGGCGCAATCCGGTCCGCCGGCAGTAATCGATCACCTTGTCCGCGTCCTTCTCGCCGAAATGGAGGAACCAGTACGAGCCGCGGGCAAACGGCAGGTCTTTGGCCGGCGTGCGGCCGTCGTCGTTGCGCGGCAAGTCGCAGGCCACGGCCAGGCGCTGGAGGCGCTGGCGGAGGAGTTCTGGCGAACCGGCCAGCACGGCGGCTGCCGCCCCTTCTACGCGGGGCCCCGGAAAGTCCTGGGTGGTGCACGCCAACTCGGCATAGCCCGAGCGGCGTAGGGCCCCGCCTTGCGTCTGGAGGTTCATCGCCCGCAAGCAGATGCCGTACTGGTCGTTCCAGGCGCCGTTGAGCCGGGGGCCCACGCGCTGGGTGATGGCCACGGGAAGGCGGACCAGGGTCAGCCGCTCGGGCCGAGGCCCCGCCACTTCGACCAGTCGGAAGGCGATCCACGCTTCGGCCGGCTCGACGCGGTAAACCAGCCGGGTGCTGCACCCCGAAAAGCCGAGCGTCAGCCGATCCCCCTGGACCTCGGCCTGGCTGGCCTGATGCACCGCCCCCCCGAGCTGGACGCTGGCCATGGCCACCCGCTGCCCGGCGGGGGCATACTCCCGGCCGGTATGCTTATCGACGACCGACTGCCATGTGCCGTCGGCCCGCAGCACCAGGCGCAGGTCGCCGTTCTCCCAGGCAATCTCCGCGGCCGGGGCGATCCCCAAGGCACACCACCAGGCAACAAGGCAACCTGCAACGCGCATGCGTGTCTCCCTGCGATGGCGGGGGAGCCTGTCGGCCTGTCCCCCGCGCAAACCAAGTGTCCGGGCTAGCCGGTGGATTATCGCTTCTTGGGCGGCACCGGACCATGCCCGGGACCTTCCGGCCCGCCCGGGCGCTCCGGCTCTGGAGGGACGCGCTCCGTCGCGTCCGGCGGGTTTGGAATCACATGCCCGGCCACGACGGAGCGTGGCATTACGCGGCCACGACGGAGCGTGGCCTTCCAACTTCTTGGGCGGCAGGGGACCATGCCCGCGACCTTCCGGCCCGCCTGGCCAGCAGGGGTCCGCGGCGTGCCCCAAGATTAGGCTCCCGTATAATGAGCACAAGCGGCCGTGGTACAGCGTTGGCCGAGGGCAGCGGCGGAATTACGCCGGTCCCTGGCCGTGGGGGTTCTAAGGCGGCATGGCGTGGACCGCGCGTCCCGCGGACCGGCAAGGTGTTCTGAGCAATCATGGTGCGTGATCCGAAGCTCGATCCGGCCAACTATCTTCCGATGACGCCGGCGCAGGTGGCAGCCCGGGGTTGGGACTCGGTGGATGTGGTGTTTGTTACCGGCGACGCCTACGTGGACCACCCGAGCTTTGCCATGGCCCTGTTGGGCCGGCTGATGGAGGCCGAAGGGTTTCGCGTGGCGATCCTCAGCCAGCCCGACTGGCGGTCGTGCCAGCCGTGGCGGCAGTTCGGCCGGCCCCGCCTGTGTTTTGCCATCAGTGCGGGGAACATGGATTCGATGGTGAACCATTACACGGCCAATCGGAAAGTCCGCAACGACGACGCGTACAGCCCCGGGGGCCAGATCGGGCTGCGGCCCGACCGGGCCACCGCGGTGTACTGCCAGCGGGCCCGCGAGGCGTTCAAGGGCGTGCCCATCGTGGCTGGCGGGGTGGAGGCCAGCCTCCGCCGCCTGGCCCATTACGACTACTGGAGCGACAAGGTCCGCCGCTCCATCCTTTTGGACTCCAAGGCCGATTTGCTGGTGTTCGGCATGGGGGAGCGGCCGCTGTTGGAAATCCTGCGGCGACTGGCGGCCGGGGCCGGGCCGGCCGGCTGCCGCGATCTCCGCGGGGTGGCCTACCGGCTAGGAGCCAGCGAGGTGCCCCCGCCGGGCCAGCCGTTCGACCTGCCCGATACCATCGAGCTGCCCACCTACGAAGAGGTGGTGGCCGACCGGCGGCGATTCGCGGAAATGACCCGCATCGCGCACCTGGAGACCAACCCCGACAATGCCCGGCGCCTGGTGCAGCGCCACGGGCCGGAGGCGGTGGTGATCAATCCGCCGGCGCTGCCGCTTACCCCAGAGGAGATGGATCGAGTGTACGGCCTGCCCTTCATGCGCCACCCGCATCCGGACTATGGCGGCCGGACCATCCCCGCCTTCGAGGTCGTCAAAGATTCGGTCCAGATCATGCGGGGATGTTTTGGAGGCTGTACGTTCTGCTCGATCACCGCGCACGAGGGGCGGATCATCCAAAGCCGGAGCGAGCGCTCGATCCTGGACGAAATCCGCCGCCTGGCGGAGGCCAAGGATTTCCAGGGGACGGTGAGCGACCTGGGGGGCCCGACGGCCAACATGTACCGCATGAACTGCAAACGCCCCGAGGTCCGCGCGAAATGCCGGCGGCTAAGCTGCGTGCATCCGACGGTGTGCAAACTGCTTGACACGGATCACGGGCCGCTTGTCCGGCTGCTGCGTGCCGCCCGGGCTGTGCCGGGCCTCAAGCGCGTGCTGGTGGCTTCCGGCGTGCGCATGGACCTGGCCCTTGGGAGCCCTGCCTACCTGCGGGAACTGGTACAGCACCACGTGGGCGGCCATTTGAAGGTGGCCCCCGAGCACAGCCACCCGGAGGTGCTCCGCCGCATGAAAAAGCCCGGCATCGAGACCTTCGAGGCGTTCGCCCGGTGCTTCGACCGCCTCTCGCGCGAAGCGGGCAAGGCCCAGTACCTGGTGCCGTACTTCATTGCCGGACATCCGGGATGCGGCCTGGCCGAGATGGTGGCTTTGGCACAATACCTCAAGCGGACCGGCTACCGGCCCGAACAGGTGCAGGATTTCTACCCCACCCCGTTCGATATCGCCACCTGCATGTACTACACGGGCATCGACCCGATGACGGGCGAATCGGTATATGTGGCCCGGGGGGCCCGCGAGCGGCGGCTCCAGCGGGCGTTGCTTCAGTTTTTCATGCCCGAGCGATACTTCGATGTGCGTGAGGCCCTGGTCGAGGCGGGGCGCGAGGACCTCATCGGCGATGGGCCGGAGTGCCTCATCCCCCCCAAGCCGCCCGCCGGCCTTCGCCGCGGGGAGGCCGGATCGAAAGGACGGGGCGGCAGGGCGCCGAGGGCTTCTCGCGGCGAATCCGGGCCTGCACCGGCAGCGCCGCAGGCCATCGGCTACCGGCCGCACCGCAAGACCGCCCGGCGGCGGCTCCGGCCCTAGTTGGTGGGCCACCGGTGGCCAGGCGGGCGGGATGAATCCGGCGGCTCGGCCCCGGCCCCAGCCGGTGGGGTAGCCACCCGGCACGCCTTCCGCCGGGGCCCCCTGCCCCCGTTGCCCCCGCCTGGGAGCCCCAGGCCGATTTCCTAATTCTTATGGGCAAAGTATGATAGGATTAGCACGCCTGCCGGGCCAGCGATGCCGAGAAGTGCGCTCCCCCGGCCACGCTAAACCTTTCTCCATGGGAAAGGATGGAATCATGAATCGCTATTGCCACAGTCGGGCCGTCCCCCGAACCGCCCCGTGGCGCCGCCCGGGGTTCACGCTGGTGGAATTGCTGGTGGTCATCGCTATCATCAGTGTGCTGGTGGCGCTCTTGTTGCCCGCCGTGCAAGCCGCCCGAGAAGCGGCTCGCCGGTCCAAGTGCGGCAACAACGTCAAACAGATCGGGCTGGCGATGCACAACTACCTCGGTGCCCACCAGTCGTTCCCCATCGGCGGCCAGTGGACGCTTTCGGGGGGCTACGGCCATTCGTGGTGGGTCCGCATCCTGCCGTACATCGAGGAAGAGGTTACCTACGGGGCGTTCGACCAGCGGAGTTCGGTCACCGGGTGGTTGGGCACCAACGGCAACGATTACAACCGCGACTTGCTGCGCGGGGCCCGGTTCTCGTTTATGAAGTGCCCCTCCAGCACTCTGGAAGACTTCGTGCTTCAGAACGATCCGCCCAACGCCCCGGCCTTTGTGATGAGCGCCAACTACGTGGGCATCATGGGCGCTTTGGACCATCCCACCACCCGCGACAAGGGCCCCACGCCCGGCACCTACGGCAAGATCTCGTTCGGGGGCGTATTGCTGATGAACGACGCCCAGTCGAACCAGCCCTACCAGACCCTGGCCATCACCCCCAGCGCCATCAAAGACGGCATGAGCCACACCATGGTGGTCGGCGAGCAGTCGCGATGGTGCGTCGATTCGATGGGCGTCAAACGCGATTGCCGCAGCGATTGCGGGCACGGCTTTCCCATGGGGCCCGGGAATGATGGGTGGGAACGGGCGTTCAACCTCACCTGCGTGGTCCACCCGATCGGCGAGACCTATTACGAAGCCTTGGGCGTGGCCGGCAATTGCGGACCCAATCGGCCGCTGGTGTCGGCCCACGGCGATGGGGCCCAGGTGCTCATGGCCGACGGATCGGTCCACTACCTGACCGGCTCTTTGGATATCCAGGTGCTCTACAACCTCGCCAACCGGGACGATGGGAAACGCATCGACTATGAAGACTTTTAAGCAGGCGGCCGTGCTCGCGCTGGCAAGTGCCCTGGCCTTGGGTGCCGGTTGCTCCCGCGAGCGGGGCAGCGTCGTCGGCCGAGTCACCTTCCAAGGCAAACCGGTGACGCACGCGCGGATCGTGTTTTGCGATCCCGAGTACGGCACGTATATCACCGCGGCCTTGGATGCGGACGGGCGATTCGAGATGCGCACGGCCGAGGGCCCCGGCCTGTGGGTGGGCACGTATAAGGTGATCATCGTCCCGGAACTCGAAGAGCCCCCCATCGGTCCCGCCCCGCCACCCAAGCCGCGGCCGGGCCCTCCGGTCCCCCCGAAATACATGGACCCGCGGAAAACCCCGCTGGTGGTCGATGTGGAGGAGAGGAACGGGCCATTCGAGTTCGATCTCCAGCCCTGAGGCACCGCGGCATTATCGCT
This sequence comes from Planctomycetaceae bacterium, assembly GCA_037442445.1. GTDB lineage: Bacteria > Planctomycetota > Planctomycetia > Pirellulales > Thermoguttaceae > JANLFZ01. The sequence goes on along the minus strand of JBBIQF010000112.1, from coordinate 9,127 downwards.
GGCGGCTTGCCCCCAAGGGCCGCGGCCAGGACGGCCACCCCGCGCAAGGCGCCATCCCTGTTGCCTTTGCGTGAATAAAGCGGGATCGAAGGCCCCGCGCCGCCGCCCGCACCGAGTGCTCCAGCGATCACGGATACGGTCCGGCTATGACCAGGCCTGATGCGTCGCCCAAGAGCGGTAACCCAAGCGTGCCGGCGGGCCGGACGCTGGTGGCGGTGGCCACGTACAACGAGATCGAGACCTTGCCGGCGCTGGTGGCCGAGGTCTTCCACTGGCTCCCTCAGGCCGACATACTGGTGGTGGACGACAATTCGCCGGATGGTACCGGCCAGTGGTGCGACGCGGAGTCGGCCCGCGACCCCCGGCTGAGGTGCCTGCACCGGCCGGCCAAACTGGGGTTGGGCACCGCCACCGTGGCCGCCCTGCGCTACGCTTTGGAGCACGGTTATGCGTTCGTCATCACCATGGATGCGGACCTGAGCCACCCGCCACGCTACCTGCCCGACCTGTTGGCGGCGATGGATCCCCCCGGCCGGCCCCCCATGGATGTGATGATCGGTTCGCGGTACGTACCGGGTGGCCGCATCGAAGGCTGGCCGTGGTACCGCCACCTGATGAGCCGCGCGGTCAATGCCTATGCCCGCTGGCTGCTGAAACTCAAGCCTCGCGACTGTAGCGGGGCGTTTCGGTGCTACCGGGTGGCGGCGCTTGGCCGGCTGGACTTCGGTGCCCTGCGCTCCACGGGCTACTCGTTCGAGGAGGAAATCTTGTGGCGGCTCCAGCGGGCCGGGGCAGTGATCGGCGAGCTGCCCATCACCTTCGTGGACCGCAACCAGGGGCGCTCCAAGGTGGACCGGCGCGAGGCTTTGGCCGCCCTGCGAACGCTACTGGCCCTGGCCTGCGAGGAACAGTGGTAGCGGCAGGCGATCCCCTGGGGCACGTCGCTACTGGCCCTGGCCTGCGAGGAACAGTGAGGGGCGGCCGCTAGCTTCCCCCCATTGGTGGAGGCGACATGCTCCGGGCTCCGGCGTATGCTGAAGGCCCCATTGTGGATGGCCTCACGGAAGCCGGCCAGCGATGCGTATGTCCCGCCAGCGACGACCCCGCATGTGGAAGGCCGCGCGGGGTTTGCTACGATGGCTCAGGCGCAGGAGGGCCCGCAGCCCATGATCCCCGGCACTCCCCTAAAGGCGCTTTCGACCGCCCCGTTCCATCCGGCCAGCAGCCCCGACTTTTTGCCGGCCGAGCCTTTGCGCCAATTGCAGTCGCAGCGTTTGCGGCAAACGGTGCGGCGGGCGTACGACCGGGTGGCCCTGTACCGCAAACGCATGGAGCAGCGCGAACTCCGCCCCGAGCGGATATGCACGGTCGAGGATATCTCGCTTTTGCCGCTGACGACCAAAGCCGACCTCCGCGAGGCCTATCCCCGCGGCATGTTCGCCGCCACCTTGGGCGAGATCGTCCGCGTACACGCCTCCGGCGGCGTGGCCGGAAAACCCACCATCTCGGCCTTCACGCAGCACGACCTGAACATGTGGACCGGCGTGCTGGTCCGGGCGTTGGCCGCCATGGGCATCCGCCAGGGCGACGTGATCCAGAATGCCTTCGGGTATGAACTGTTCACCGGCGGGCTGGGCTTCGACTACGGGGGCGAGGCCCTAGGGGCCACGGTCATCCCGGTACCGGCCGGCCAGACCGACCGGCAAATCCAGATTTTGAAAGATTTCGGCGTCTCGGCCATCTGCTGCACGCCTAGCTACTTCTTGCACATCATCGACCGGGCCGAAGAGCTGGGCGTGGACCTGCGTGCCCTGCCCCTGCGCGTGGGTGCGTTCGGCGCCGAACCCTGGACCGAAGCCATGCGGGCCCGCATCCAGGAATCGGCGGGCATCAAGGCGTACGACATCTACGGCGTGTCGGAGATCATCGGGCCGGGGGTGGCCGCCGAATGCCACGTCCAGCAGGGCTTGCACGTGTTCGAGGACCATTTCTATCCCGAGATCATCGATCCCGAAACCCACCGGGTGTTGCCCGACGGCCAGGAGGGCGAATTGGTGCTGACGACGCTCACCAAGGAGGCCATGCCGCTGGTGCGCTTCCGCACCCGCGACATCACTGCCATTTTGCCGGAACCCTGCCCCTGCGGCCGGACCCTGCGCCGCATCCGCCGCATCAGCCGGCGGAGCGACGACATGTTCATCGTGCAGGGGGTGAACGTGTTCCCCTCGCAGATCGAGGCGGCCCTTCTGGCCGTGGAGGGGACCCTGCCCCATTACCAGATCGTGCTTACCCGCGACAAGGGCCTCGACCAGATCGAGGTCCAGATCGAAGTCACCCCCAACGTGTTCAGCGATCGGATCAGCGCCCTGGAGAACTTGCAGCAAACGATCGCCCGGCAGATCGAGCATTCGTTGGGCCTGCGCGTGGCGGTGACGTTGGTCGAACCCCACACCATCCCGCGGAGCGAAGGCAAGGCCCGCCGGGTCATCGACCGCCGCGGCCTGTGAGGGCCGCCGCGCAGGGCCCTACACCGGCAAGCGGCGGGTGGCAACCGGCCGGCGGGTTTGCCACGCATGGAACGGCTGGCCCGGGGCGCAGCCCGGTTGGCGCCACCAGCACAGGAAGGTCACCCCATGAAGATCACCCAGCTTTCGGTTTTTGTGGAGAACAAGCCCGGCCGGCTGGCGCTGCCTTGCCGCTTGCTGGCCCAGGCGGGCATCAATATCGTCACCCTGTCGCTGGCCGATACCCAGCAGTTCGGCATCCTGCGCCTAATCGTGCGCGACTGGGTCCGGGCCAAGGAAGTCCTGGAACGCGGCGGCCTGGCGGTCAACGTCACCGAAGTGCTGGCCGTGGAAGTGGCGGACCGGCCGGGCGGCCTGGCCGAACTGCTCGATGTGCTGGAACCCGCGGGCGTCAACGTCGAGTACATGTATGCCTTCGCCACCAAACTGGGCGACAGAGCGGTGCTGGTGTTCCGCTTTGACCGGCCCGACGAGGCCATCCGCGCCCTGGCCGAGCGAGGCATGAACGTCCTCGACCAGGTGGAACTCTTCGCCCGCATGGAAAAGCCGTAACGCGGGCACCAGGGGTGCCAACCGAGCCGCGGCCGGCAGGGAGGGGGCATCCGCTCGCCCTAAGCTGAACCCGGCCTGAAGGCCGGGCCTATGGGCCGCCTTTCGGCGGCAAGGCCCGTAAACGGGCCTGCTTTGGGCCTGGGGTAGCTTGCGGGTGCCCTGCCCCCGGCGGACAATGGTTCCCGACTCAAAAAGACGAGTTTTCCCGGATAGCCTTTAAAAGTCCGCGACGAAGGCGGCAAACTCCTCGTAGCGGTCCGGCGCCGCATTCTCGAAAGTGGTGTACTCCTTGCGCCACACCAGGGCGATGTCGCCGGTGGGGCCGTTGCGCTGCTTGGCCACGATCAGCTCGGCCTTGCCCACCAGGTTCTGCTCCTGGGCCTCCTCGGGCGACATTCCAAATTCCTCGCGGTGGATGAACATCACCACGTCGGCATCCTGTTCGATGGCACCGGATTCGCGGAGGTGGCTGAGCTTGGGGCGGTTGTCTTTGGACATCTCGGCCTGGCGGTTCAACTGGGCCAGGCAAAGCACGGGGATGTTCAGTTCGCGGGCCATGCCCTTCAGCCGGCGGGCGATCTTGGCCACCTGCTCCTGGCGCGGGTCTTTGGGGTTGTCGGCCTCGATCATCTGGAGGTAGTCGATGACCACGAAACCCAGCTTCACCTTGCGTTTGAGCCGCCGGGCCGCTGCGGCGATCTCGGTCATCGTGCGGCTGGGCGAGTCGTCGATGTAAAGCGGGGCCTTGCTGAGGGCCGAGGCGGCCTCGACCAGTTTGCTGCGGTCCTCGGCCGAGAGAAACGCGCTGCGGAACTTGCGGCCGTTGATCCGCCCCCGCGAGCAGAGCATGCGCTGCGCCAGCTCCTGCCGCGACATCTCCAGGCTGACGAACAGCGTGGGCACGCCGGCTTTGACCGCCACGTGCTCGGCGATATTCATCGCCAGCGCGGTCTTGCCCATGCTGGGGCGGGCCGCCAGGATGATCAGCTCCGAACGGTGCAACCCCCCGGTCAACTCGTCCAGGTCGGTGAACCCCGTGGGGATTCCCGCCGCGCCGCCCTGCATGCGGCGGTCGATCTCCTCGAAGGCCTGCAAGAGCACGTCGTTGATGGGCGTGATCTGGTCGCGGGCCCGCAGGTCGTGGACCGAGAAAATCCGCTCCTCGGCCCGGCTGACCAACTCCTCCGGGTCCATCGAAGGATCGTACGCGTCGCGGAGGATGGCCGTGCTGGCGTAGATCAGGTCCCGCAGCATCGCCTTCTCGCGCACGATATTGGCGTAGTACAGGGCGTGGGCCGCCACCGGCACGCTGTGGATGACCTCGGCCAGGTATGCCGCCCCGCCGATGGCCTCGTACTCGCCCTTCTGCTTCAAGCGCTCGACCAAGAGCGTGGCGTCGATCCGCTTCCCCTCGTCGTGCATCGCCACGATGTGGCTGAACAGCCGGCGATTGGGCTCGGCATAGAAATCCTCGGGGCGGATGACCAGCACCACCTCGTCGCAGAGGGTGGGATCCAGAAGCAAACTGCCCAGCACGCCGCGCTCGGCGTCGAGGTTGTGCGGGGGCAGCCGATCCAGGATTTCGGACGAGACCCTCGGATTGCCTTGGGGCGAAGGCTCCATACGCTTTCCTCCCTGCGTGAACTGCAAACCGATGGCCGGCTTACGGGCGCGCAGCCGCCTGCACGGCCGGGCAAAGCCCACCGCCGTGCCGGTATGCCACAGGCCGGCTGCTGCCGCTTAGCCCCGGCGCTCCGCAGAGGCCTCTTCGCTCACCGAGGGGACCACCCACACCTTCAGGTCGGCGGTGATGTCCTGCGCCAGGTGGATCTTGACGGTGTACAGCCCCAACTCCTTGAGGGGCCCCTGAAGGCGGACCTGATCCGGCGTCACCGTGATGTTGATCTTCTTCAGCGCGTTGGAGATATCCACAGGCCCCACCGAGCCGTACAGGTGGCCCTCTTCGTTGGCGTTGGCCTCGATGGTGATACTTTGCCTGCCGAGGTGCTCGGCCAGTTCCTGGAGGCCCTTCAGCCGCGCCCGCTGGATTTCGGCCAGGCGGGCTTTGTGCTTCTCGACCATGCGCTTGTGGTGCTCGGTGGCGAAGGTGGCCAACCCCTGGGGCAACAGGTAGTTGACCGCATAGCCTCGCTTGACCTCGACCACGTCGCCCTGCTTGCCGAGATGCTCGACCGGCTGGACCAACAGGAGCTGGACACCGCCGTGCGGGCCGCGGGGCAAACGCTTCGCCTGGGACGAAAACAGGCGTTTGGCCGATCGCTGTTTCGGTTTCTTGGCCTCTGGCATATTGGCGATTCCCCTCGAATGGTGCCTGGTTGACCGATGTGTGTAATCAAAGACTCTCGGGACGAACGGCCCCTGCACGTGCCGGGCGTTGCGGCCCGCCGCTCCGGAGCAAACGGCCAGGCGCCGCAAGAGCCGGGACACGCCCGCCGCGGCTTTCAAAAGGGGATGTCGTCGGCCGGGGCGTCCGGCGGGCCTGCGTCGCCGTTGTCCGGGGCTACGGGTTGGCTATACGCGCTGGTGCGGCGGCTGGGGGGGGGTGCGGCTTGGCCTTCTTCCCCGGCCGGGCCCGCAGCCGGGCCCCCTTGGCGGGGCCCCACCAGCACCAGGCGGTCGCCGACCACTTTCAATTTGGTTCGTGTTTGCCCATCGTTCTTGTCCTGCCAGCGGTCCATTTTCAGCCGGCCCTCGATCAACACGGGCGAACCCTTGGTGAGGTACTCGCCCGCCGTCTCCGCCTGCCGGTCGAACAGGGTGATGTCCACGAAGGTCGGCTCATCCACCCATTCGCCGTTGGGGTTCTTGCGGCGGTCGTTGACGGCCAGGCCCAGGTCGCACACGGCCATGCCGCTGGGCAGGTAGCGAAGGACGGGGTCGCGGGTAAGGTTCCCTAGCAAGACCACGCGGTTGTAGCTCGCCATGGCCTGTCCTCTGCCCTTGGGGCATCAACATTTGTATAGGTCCCACGCATGTCCGTTACCCTAGCACACACCGGCTTGGGCTGCAAGTATGCCATCCGGGGAAATCGGCCCCGGGTCCGGCGGCCGCTAAACCTCTTCTTCCTCCTCGACCGGCTCGTCGGCAAGCTCTTCCCCCGCCTCGTCGGCACCGGCCACCGGCAGGCTTCGTGCGGCAGCCTGGTGCTGGGCGGCCAGGGCAGCCGGACCCACCAGGGCGTGCTGCACCAGGGTATCCACGATCCGCGGGTCCACCTTCACGAACAGGGTGCGGAGAACCGTATCGCTGAGCTGGAAGCGCTGCCGCACCCCCGCCAGCGCGGTCCCCTCCAGCCGAAAGTAGGTCAGCCAATACGTCCCTTTGCGGTGCCCTTTGATGGGATAGGCCAGGCGGCGCTCTTCCCAGAGGCGGCTGACCAGGACCTCGCCGCCGGCCTCCCGGATGATCTTGGGAATCTGGCCCGACACGCCCTCCGGGTCGCGCGCAAAGCGGTTGGAATCCAGGATGAACATCCCTTCGTACACGTTAGCAGGCAAGGCAGGCCTCCTTGTGCGGGTTGGACGGTGTTGCGTATCGTGCAAAATCAATTGTAGCGGTTCATGCAGTATTCGATGCCCCGGCAGGCCCAATCGACGACCGCGCCGGCCGCCCGGGCGATCGACTGCTCGATGCAGGCCTTCTCGCTTTCCGCGAATCGGGCCAGGACGTAATCGGCCGCGTCCCAACCCTCGGGCACCTGGCCGATGCCGATCCGCAGCCGGGCGAACCCCTCGCTGCCTAGCCAGCGGATGATGTCTTCCAGGCCCTTGTGGCCCCCCGACGAGCCGGAAGCCCGAAATCGCAGTTTGCCCAGCGGCAGGTTCAGGTCGTCGCAGATGACCAGCATGTTCTCCAGGGGCAGTTTATAAAAATCGCGGGCCTCGGCCACGCTTTGCCCGCTGCGGTTCATGTAGGTCGTGGGGCACAGCAACAGCGCGCGCACCCCGCCCAGGTCGGCTTCGATCACTTCTCCGCGAAAACGCTGGCGCGGGTGGGTGCCGGAGCCCAGCCGGGCCAGTTCGGCCACCACGGCATACCCCACGTTGTGCCGGGTATGCTCGTACTTCCGGCCGGGGTTGCCTAATCCCACGACCAGCTTCATCGGCGGGGACTCCGCAACCCCCCGGCGCCGGAAAATGCTCCACGGCCACCACACCCGGCCACCTCATGCCGCGATCACTCTTCGACCTCGGCCTCTTCGGCCTCTTTTTTGCGGCCGATGACTTCCGGCTCGCCCTCGGCAGGCGCGGCGGCCTCCTCTTCCGCCACTTCCACCGCCTCGTGGCATTCCACGACCAATTCCTCCGGATCGGCGAGCACTTTGACGGTCGGCGGCAACTCGAGCTGGCCTATCGTGAGCTGCTGGCCCAACTGCAACTGGTTGATGTTCACATACAGTTTTTCGGGGATGGCCGTGGCCTCGCACTCGATCTCCACCTGGTGCAGCACGTGTTTGATGACGCCGCCGGCCTTCTGGCCCGGTGCCTCGCCCCGGAGTTCCAAGGGCACCTCCACCCGCACCCGCTCGTGCTCCGATACCCGGCTGAAATCCACGTGCAGCACGTGGCTGCCCCAGGTATCCCACTGGAGTTCGCGGATAAAGGCCTGTTCCTCGACGGCCCCGGTCAGGCGTACCAACCGGGCCCCGTGCCGCAATACCGCTTCTAATTCTGCGGCGGGAACCGCCAAGCTGATCGTCTCCTGCCCGTGCCCGTAAAGCACCCCAGGAACCTGCCCTGCCCGGCGCAGGCGCCGGGCGTTGCGCGTGCCGCGCGACGAACGGATTTCGACATGCAACGTTTCGGCCATGGGGTCCCCTCCCTTGGGTTCGATTCGCTGGAAGGCAAACAGGTTATTTTGCGGGATAGGCGCCGGATTTCAACCCCAAGGCCCGGTTTTTGCCCCACCCCGGCCGCGGCGCCCCTCAAGTGAACAGCCGGCTGACCGACTCGTTGCGGTGGATCCGCTTGATGGCCTCCCCCAGTAAGGGGGCAACGCTCAGGACGTGGATCTTGTCGATGGAGCGTTCCGGGGTCAGCGGGATGGTATCGGTGATGACCACCTCGCGGGCGGGGCAGCGTTCCAGCCGTTCGGGCGCAGGGCCGCAGAGGATGCCGTGCGTCGCGGCCAGATAGATTTCGCGGGCCCCGGCCTCGGCCACCATGGCCGCCGCCCCCGCTATCGAGCTGCCGGTACTGATCATGTCGTCGAAGATGAGGGCCACTTTCCCCTCGATCGGGGCACCGATGAGGTTCGCCTGCTTGGTTCGGCTGCCGATGCGGCGTTTATCGACGATGGCCAGCTTGCCCCCCAAACGCGCCACGTGCTTCAACACCCGCTTGATGCTCCCCTCGTCGGGGCTGACGATCACCACCTCATCGTCGCAGAATCCTTTTTGCTGGAAGTAATGATCGATGACCGGGGCCGCGTACAGATGATCCACCGGAATATCGAAAAACCCCTGGATTTGTGCCGCATGGAGGTCCATGGCCAGCACCCGATCGGCCCCCGCCCGGGTAATCAGATTGGCCACCAGCTTGGCGGTGATTGGCACCCGCCCCTCGTCCTTGCGGTCCTGCCGGGCATAGCCGTAATAGGGGATCACCGCGGTGATACGCTCGGCGCTGGCCCGCTTGAAGCTGTCGATCATCACCAACAGCTCCATCAGGTTCTCGTTGACGGGCGTACAGGTGGGCTGGACGATGAAGATATCCCGGCCGCGGATGTCCTCTTCGATCTTGCAAGAGATTTCGCCATCGGGGAAGTTCCCCAGGCTGACCCTCCCCAGGGGGATGCCCAGGTAGTCGCACATTCGCCGGGCCAGTTCGGGATTGGCCCGGCCGCTGAAGACCTTCATATCGTTCATGTCCAAGGCGTCCTCGCAAACGCGGCCGCTGCCCCCAATCGCCTGCCGCCACCTCTGGCAAAACATTGAATATTGCCACGTGCGGTCGGATATTTCCAGGGGGTGGCGAGGAGCAGCCGGCGGGCAGGCAGGGCCCGGGGCGCCGCGGGGCGGCGGGGCCGCC
>JBBIQF010000111.1:0-17247 GCA_037442445.1 Planctomycetaceae bacterium | reverse complement strand
GCGTTTGGCCACCAGCCCTATCGGGGGGGGCTGATTACCGTTCTAGCGGATACTATGAGACTTGCAGTCATGCGTACCGTGTTGAGTTCGGCCGCCGTGTGCCTGGCCCTGGCGGGTTTGATGGCAATGGTTCAATCCGCCTGGGCCCAAGCCCATAAGGTGGTGTACGCCAAAGACGGTTCTGGAGTGTTCGGCTACAAGGATACGCCCATCCAGCCGTGGTCGGGCTATCATGTGCACGATCCGGACCGGCCTGCGCCGAAAAAGGTCGAGCCGGGCACGCCCCCGACCGACCAGCCCGTCCCACCGCCTTCGGATGCCATCGTGCTGTTCGACGGCACCCATCTGGACGCCTGGCAGCCCACGAGGTGGAAGGTCGAAAACGGCTGCCTGGTGGCCACCGAGGGCCCAATGCAGACCCGCCAGGAGTTCGGCAGCGTCCAACTACATCTGGAGTGGGCCGCCCCGGCCGAGCCGGCCAAGAACGTCTGGGACGACGGCAACAACGGCGTGTTCCTGGGCGGCACCATCGAGGTGCAAATATTCAATTCGTACCGGACGAAGATCTACCCCGACGGCCAGGCCGCGGCCATTTACGCCCAGACGCCGCCCTTGGTGAATGCCTGCCGCAAGCCCGGCCAGTGGGAAGTGTACGACATCGTGTACCGGGCGCCCAAGTTCGACGCTGCGGGCAAGGTCGTCCAGCCTGCGCGGATTACCATGTTTCACAATGGCGTTTTGGTCCATTGGGAGCAGGAAATCTACGGGGGCTCGCCGCACGCAGCCTTGGCAAGCTACGCAGGAGTGCGGGCCCGCGCACCCATCGGATTGGGGGCCCATCACTGCCCGGTCCGATTCCGGAATATCTGGGTCCGGCCTTTGAACGACGCCAAGCCCTGAGGCGTAGGGTGGGTGCTTTGCACCCACGCAAACCGGGCTCGGGAGTGGGTGCTTTTTGCACCCACCCGAACACGGGTTCCGCCGTCAGCCGCGGGGTTCATCCCGGCGGTCCGATTGCGTGCACGCAAAGTACGCACCCTGCACAACACAGCCGTAGGGTGGGTGTTCTGTACCCGCGCCAATGGTGGGCCGAAAGCCAGGGGCCGCCTTCCCCAGACGCCTTGCGGACGGTACATTATGACTCGTGGAGCGAAAATAATCGCCAACTGCCGAGGGCACCTATGGCCAAACCCCATCGCAAGCTGAAGAAGGCCAACCACGGCCAGCGTCCTGCCAACAGTAAAGCTCGCCGCGCAAAAAGAAGGCTGGTTCGCACCTGAGCGCATCGCGCGATGCCGGGGGCTTCCGGCCGGGTGGGACGCTGCGCAACCGCCGGGCTCCCCAAGGCGTGCTCAGACGCCGGCCGTGGTCCGGGCCTCCTCGCAGGTGATTAGCGTTTGAAGGAGTCGGGCGTGCCGAAAAGACCGCTGATTCTGGATCCCAGCCAGTACGACCTCAATCACGTGGTCGCCGATATCGAGGAAATCCGCCGTTACAATCGGCAGCGCTACGAAATGGAACAACTGACGGCGGTGGCCTACGAAGACCCCGAGCGGTGCGTGTGTGTGGGGTACAAGGACCTGGGGCCCGACGAGTTCTGGGTCCGCGGCCACATGCCCGGAATGCCCCTGATGCCCGGCGTAGTCATGCTCGAAGCGGCCGCCCAACTGGCCAGCTACTACACCCAGAAGTACAAGCTGATGGATGCCCCCATCATCGGCTTCGGCGGCTTGAAGGATGTGCGGTTTCGCGGGGTCGTTCGGCCGGGCGACCGGTTTGTCATCGTGGCCAAGCTCCTCAAAGTCCGCAGCACCATGCTCACCTGCGAGTTCCAGTGCCTGGTCCGCGACAACATCGTGTGCGAAGGCGTGCTGATGGGCATCCCCCTGACCGAGGAGGCCATCGCTGCACGGCCCGCCAGCCAAGCGTAAACGTCCCAACCCCTCCCGTTGCCTGTTTCCGCACCGGGCCCCGCGGCCTTTGGCCCGCTGCGCCAGGGCAAGGGGGCAACCGTTCACGGCCCGGGTCCTTCCGGATGCTCAAGGGGAACGAGCGTGCGGGGAGCGGCAAATATCGGAGCGCTGCGGACGCGACCGAGCGCGTCCCTCCAAGGTGGAGGGCCACGCTCTGTCGTGGCCGCGGCATTGCGTGTTGCCCGGTAACGTCCCGGGCCGTGAACGGTTACGCAAGGGGCGGAAACCGCCTTCGGCCCAATGTAGGGGGCCATCCGCCTTACAGCGTAAGCGTGTGGAACAGCACGGGAAAACTCGGGCGGACCCCGGCGGGGCATCGGCGCCGCTTGGAGCAAAGGTGACTTTGGGCACCGGCCATGTTCATTCCCTTTCGCGACGATAACCCGGTCCGACGCACCCCCTGGGTCACCTACGCCCTGGTGGCTGCCAATGTGATCGCGTTCTTGTGGTTGTGGCGACTGCCCCCCGGCCGCCAGCAGGCCGTGGTCTTCCAGCGAGGCTTTGTCCCCGCACGCATGGAACAGCTTTGGGGGGGCAATCCCAGGCCGCTGGAAATCGAGGTCGAAGGCCGGCAGGTGCTGACCCCCTTCGGGCCGGCCGTGCAGGTCCAGACCTATCGCCTGGAACCCAGCCGCCGCGAAATCCTGTTGTCGCTTGTTACCTGCATGTTCCTCCACGGCGGGTGGCTGCACCTGTTGGGGAACATGTGGTTCCTGTGGATTTTCGGGAACAATGTCGAGGACCGGCTAGGCCCGGGCCTGTACTTCGCCTTTTACATCCTCGGCGGACTGCTGGCGACCTTGGCCCAATGGCAAATCGACCCCGACAGTAGAACCCCCATTATCGGTGCCAGCGGGGCCGTGGCCGCCGTGCTGGGGGCCTACGCCATCACCTGGCCGTGGGCCAAAGTGGAAACCCTGGTCGTGCTCATTGTGTTTTTTACGGTGATCGAGCTGCCGGCCCTGGTGGTCCTGGGCGTGTGGTTTTTGGGGCAGGTCATCGAGGCCACTCATGCGATCGAAGTCGGCTCGGGGCCCATCGCCTACCGCAGCGGCGTCGCCTGGTGGGCACACATCGGGGGATTCGTTTTCGGGGCCGTGGTCATGCCCGTGTTAAGCGCCCTGGTCGAGCCCCCCAGAACAAGGGGACGGCAGATCGACACGCAGTGGTATGTCGATTGAGCCCTTGGGCCAACGCGTTGGCGTGGACTGGCAACCCAATGCGGCCGAGCGGAGTGCCTCGGCCCGGACGGTGCACGCCCAGGCCCCGGTGCCCCGCATCGGCCTGCCAGGTTAGTCTCCCGCGGGGGCGCTTGGCCACGATCGCTCCGCCTTGCCCCGTGGACGCGATTGTGACCCCATAAACTTCTTGTAGAGGCACAACGCTCGAGCGGCGTCGCCCTGCCCCTGCCAACGGGTGGTCGCACTTGGCATCTTCCATGGCTCGACCCAAGCTCCGCAAGATCGACCCTTCGCTGGACCTGTCGCACCACTTGATCGGCGAGGACGCCCTCCCCCGGCCCTGGGACCCGCTTAAAGTCTTCGGCCGCGTTGCACCTTTGGAAATCGAGGTAGGGCCCGGCAAAGGGCTTTTCCTGCGAAACGCGGCGGCCGCCCATCCCGAGATCGATTACCTGGGCATCGAGCTGGCCCGGCGATATGCCCAATTCGCCGCTGCCCAACTTGCCAAACGCGGCTTGCCCAACGCGGTCATCGTGTGCGGAGATGCGCTGCGGGTGTTCCAGCAGGTGCTGCCCGACGGCTCGGCGTCGGCCATCCACATCTACTTTCCCGACCCTTGGTGGAAGAAACGGCACAAGAAGCGGCGTGTCATCCGCGAGGCGTTCGTCCAGCGGATCGAAGGCGTGCTCGCGGCCGGCGGCACACTCCACTTGTGGACCGACGTGGAAGAGTACTTCCGCACGGCCTGCGAATTGCTCTCGGCCTATACCCATCTTGACGGCCCGCATGAAGTGCCCGAGGCCCCTGCCCAGCACGACCTGGACTACCGCACGCACTTTGAACGCCGCACGCGGTTGCAAGGCAAACCGGTGTATCGCGGGCAGTGGTACAAGCGGTGATGGCCGGCCGGAACCGTCGCTGACACTCAGCGGGTTTAGCACGGCGGTCGGCCGAGCCGGGAGCGGCCACACACCGAGGCGCCGGCCGACGGTTCGGCTGGCCGCTCGCCCAAGCACCCGCCCCCGGACCGATAGTGCGGAGCTTGCCGCAACCGGCAGAAATTGCCGAAGCGGCCGGCAAGTGGCCCCATAGTGTGCCCCATAAGGTCTGCCGTGCGAGATTCCGCCCGAAGCGGCATGGCCACCTCGCGCGGTGCCCGCCGCTAGGTCCGCATGTATCCGCAAGCACGGTAATCGTGCCATAACCCCTTGTACGGGCTAGGTTTGTGCCGCAAGTGGCGGTTTCCCTGGGTCAGCTTCAGACCGATGTCGGCGACCGGCCTCCTGCCGCTTGGGCGTCTCCTTTTACCCTGCCGAACCGCACCGCGGTCGCCGGCACGCGGTTTGCAAGGCTGCGGGCCTTTGCCAACAAGAAGGACCGCTCCGATGCTCATTCGAGGAATCCTCTCCGGGGCCGCCTTGGGCTTGCAACCCCTTTCGGCCGCGCTTAAGCCGTCGGGTGCCGTTTCATCGTCCGCCGGCACGTCGAAGGACAAGCCGGCCGGGCAGGCGGCCGCCAATGCCGATGCCCTGCGCAGCCTGGCCGCCCAGTATGACGTAAGCAGGATCACGCCCCGCGAGTTTGCCGAACTCGTGCAGCGCCTCCGCCAGGCCAAGGCGCTTGCCGAAAACGACCTCCAGGAGCTGGCAGGCATCCGTGCCGATCTCGAGCGAGCGGGCATCGGCCCTGACGAAGAGATCGACCTTGTGGACTTCTACCGCCGGCGCCTGGCCGAGCTGCAAGGCCAGGCCCAGGCCAACTCTCCCGCCCATGCGGCAGAGGTCCAACAGGCGCAGCGCCGGCTCGACTGGCTGGTTCGCCTGGCCCTCTTGCATCGCGAGCCCGAGGCCTCGGCGCTGGCTTGAGCGCCGGCCTCGAACGCCCCCTCTACGGCAGGCGCTTCAAGAGGGTCCGCAAGGCGGCGGTCATCGCCGCTTCGTACCGCGCAACATCCCGCACATGGAAGATGTAGCGGTTGGAAGCGCCCTGGGCGGGCTTCCACATAGTGACGCCTTCGCGCGAGCACGAAACCTCGATCGGATCGAAGGTGAACACCGCTTGGGCCGAGGAGGCCAACGGCACGAGCTGGCCTTCGGGGGTAACCGTCAGCCCGGCGGCATGGAGAAAGCCGGGGGTGCACCACATGTTGCGGTCCATCGCACCGAGGCGTTCGCCCAGGGCCGGGTCCGGCTTGGCCAATAGCGCCCGAAGCCAGTCGGTCCCAGGCAGCGGCGTTTGGTCCGGCTTGCCCAAGGACCGGCCGTGCAAAAACATGTACGCAAAATAGTTCTGCACCGCAGGCGACACGTGGGGCAGCACCTCGCCCTGGCGGAACCGGTAGTACGTTCCAAAGGGCCCCACCCGCAGCGGGCGCCCCGGCCCGGGCGGCAACCCGTCGAAGCACGGCATCCAGTACACCGGGCACGGCAGCTCGAAGATGGCCGCATAGGCGCCGGGGTCCAGGCTGACGTTCCATTCCACCGCCTTGGCCTGGGCCGGGTCGCGCAGCCCGCTGCCGGCGTTGAGGTAGATGGCGCGGCATTTCTCGGCAAACAGCGCCGGTTCCAGCCGGCCCGCAAGCGCTACGTCGCGGCACGAGCCTAGAACGTTGATCACCACCGCCTCTTGCGAGTGGCGCAAAAGTTCCAGCATCGCCCGGATGCCCTTGAGGTCCGCCTGGGCCGACTGGCCCGAAGTTGCCGGCGGGTCGTACCACCGGGGCGAACCCACCAGCACCGGCACGGCCTTGCCGGTCAAGAAGTTCAGTTGTGCCACCGCCAGCACGTCCGGGTCGTTGCGCCACTCCGGGCGGGGATAGTCGATCAGGACCGCTCGAAGCTCCAAACGCCCCTCCCACGCCAGGGCGTACACGGTGGCCAAATCCCAGTGATCGTCCGGGTCGTTGTGCGGCCGGAAGAGGTCCGTGACGTGGATGACCGGCACCGGCCGAGGCTTGCCGCCCCCTGGTTCCTCGCCGGCCGTGGCATTCCCGGCGCCGACCAACAGGCCGAGGGTGACCAAGACCGCCAATTGTCGCGTCGTGAGCATGGTTCGGGCTCCCAAGGTTGCCCACCTGGAAATGCGATTGCGTTGCCCCAAAACGAGCGGCCGGGTTCATCCCGGCGGCCCAAACCCGTGTCGGCCGTTTACACCGGCGGGTGAACCCGCCGGCTCGTCATTCCGGGCCGGGCGAATCCGCGTCATGGTCGGGAATGGCCACCTGGATTTCGTCGCCCACCACCCGCACCTCGAACGTCTCGGCCCGCAAGGTGGGCACGTCGGGGCAGGAGCCATCCAAGAGGCTGAACGCCCACATGTGCCGGTTGCACAGCACGTAATGGCCGTGCAAGTCGCTCTGCCCGAGCGAGGCCCCCATGTGCGGGCAGTAATCGTCCAGAGCATAGTATTTCCCCTGCCAGCAGAAAAGGGCCACTTCGCGCGGGCCAGCGCGGAAGGTCCTGCCTTGGCCTTCGGGCACGTCGCCGACGCGGGCCACGGTGATGAACTTCGCCATGCGTGGAACCTAGGGAACTACGACAAACGCCGGAAAGTGTTGCCGAGATCGGCCCGCGGGCGGGGCGCAACGCGGTGGGCGGCCTCCGCATCGAGCGCCATAGGGCTACACGGCTTGCTGCTCGAAGCGCGCGCAGTAGGGCAGGCCGAGGCTCTCGGCCACGGCCCGATGCATGATTTCCCCCTGGCAAATGTTAATCGCCCGGGCAAGAGGCCGATAGCGCCGGGCCGCCTCGAATACGCCGTGGTTGGCGATCCGCAAGGCCCACGGCAGCGTAACATTGCAAAGCGCGAAGCTTGCCGTTCGCCCCACCGCCCCAGGAATGTTCGTCACGCAATAATGTACCACGTCCTCGACGACGAACGTGGGCTGGGCGTGCGTAGTCGGCCGGCTTGTCGCCACGCAGCCCCCCTGGTCGATGGCCACGTCGATGATGACGCTGCCGGGTTTCATCAGCCGCAGGTCCTCGGCCCCGATCAGCCGCGGGGCGCGGGCCCCGGGGACCAACACGGCGCCAATCACCAGGTCGGCCCGGCGAAGCTGCTGTCGAATCGTATGCCGATCGCTGAACAGCGTGGTCACGTTGGGCGGCATCACGTCGTCCAGGTACCGCAGGCGATCCAGATTGACATCTAGGATCGACACCTGGGCCCCGAAGCCGGCGGCCACCCTGGCGGCATTCGCACCCACAACGCCGCCGCCAAGGATCACGACAACCGCAGGCTCGACCCCCGGCACGCCTCCCAAAAGCACCCCCCGCCCCATCTGCGGGCGCTCCAGGTACTTCGCCCCCTCTTGAATGCTCATTCGGCCCGCCACCTCGCTCATGGGCGCCAAGAGGGGCAGCCGGCCTTGGTCGTCCTGCAAGGTTTCGTAGGCCACCGCGATGCATCCGGAACGGAGCACCCCCTCGGCGAGCGCGCGATCGGCGGCGAAATGAAAAAAGCAGAACACGATCTGCCCCGGGCGCAACAGGGCGATTTCCGCCGGCTGCGGCTCCTTGACCTTCAGAATCAGATCGGCGCGGGCGTAGATTTCCTCGGGCCCGGCGACCAGCTCGGCCCCACAGGCGGCGTAGTCCTCGTCGGCAATGCCCGAACCTATTCCCGCCCCGGATTCGACCAGCACGCGATGGCCGGCGCGGGTCAACTCCTCCACCCCCACCGGCAAGATGCCCACGCGGTACTCGTCCGGCTTGATTTCCTTAGGCACGCCAACGAGCATGATGCACGCTCCTCCCGGCTGGTCGGACCGGACCAAGGGCGCTTCGGTGCCACGGGTCCCGAAGAATTATATGCTGCGGGACAGCATAGGTGCGAAGCGCGGCCACCCCGCCCGCAGCCCTTATAAGGTGCGTGCTCTGCACGCACGCGGCCCCAAAAGAGAACCGCCGGGCCATTCCCGGCGGCTCGTTGCAGAACCCTGTTTGCGCGGGTGCAGAGCACCGGCCGCACGGCCTAGGCCACGCCAGCCGGCGCAGCCGTGCGCAGGCGCATGTCCACCCCTTGGACATGCTTGACCAGCCAATCGGTCAAGACCTCGTAGAGCTGCATGAGCGCGGTCGGCCCCAGTTCGCCCTTCTGAAAGGCACTGCGGAACTCCTGGAACTTGGCCAAAAGCTCACGATGTGCCCGCCGGTTTTCCGCGGCCGCCGGGCAGTTCAGCCGCTCCATCCATTGTTCCTCGTCGGTGAAGTGCTCGACGATGTATCCCCCGAGGAACTCGAGCAATTTTCCGACCTCGTCGCGGCCGCGGCCTTGGCGCATCGCCTCGTGGAGCTGGGCCACACGGCGGAAGAGTTCTTGGTGCTGCGCATCGACCGAGGGGACGCCGGTCGCCATGGTTTTGGGATTGTACGTCAGAGCCATCGTCAATAGGCCTTTCTCAGCAAGTCCACGTTGTGGGATAGGCTTGTTTGGGAATATCTAGCTCGCCCGGGGCAGTTGTCAAAAAGACGGCAGCCGATAATGGGGTAACGCGGGAGAACCGTGCGCGCCGCGCGGGTTGCACCGAACACGCGGCTGGCAAGGGCTGGGCGAGCTGGAATGGCTTTGCGGATTTCACGCCCGCTCGACCACCACCCGGCATTTGGGCAGCGACGCCAGGAACTGCTTGCCGTAGTGTTTGGTCCGCACGCGGGGATCGAGGATGACGACGATGCCCGTGTCGCGCTGCGTGCGGATCAATCGCCCGAAACCCTGTTTGAGCTTGAGGATGGCTGCCGGGAGTTGGTATTCGGCAAACGGGTTGCCGCCCGCGGCGCGGATGGCTTCGATCCGGGCCTCGACCAGGGGCTGATCGGGCACGGCAAAAGGCAGCCGGGTGATGATGACGTTCTGGAGCGCCTCGCCGGGCACATCCACCCCTTGCCAGAAGCTATCGGTTCCGAAGAGCACGCCGCGCTGGGCCGACCGGAATTGCTGGAGCATGCGGGTGCGGGGCATGCCATCGGCCTGGCTGAACAGCGTGTAGCCCTGCTCGGCCAGCCACGGGCCCAGCGCTGCGGCGGCCCGGCTGAGCATGTCGTAACTGGTGAACAGCACGAAGGCCCGGCCGGCCGTGCGGGCCACGTACCGCGGAATGAGCTCGATCACCTTGCGTTCGTAGCCGGCAGAATCGGCCCCGGGATCCGGCATGCCTTCAAGCAGAATGAGCTGGGCCTGCCGGGCGTAATCGAAGGGGCTGCCCAGGCACAGCGTCTTGGCATTGGACAGGCCCGTTCGGGCTTGGAAGTACTCGAACGAGCCCCCCGCGGTGGCCAAGGTGGCGCTGGTCATCACCACCGTATCGACCTGCGAGTAGAGGTTCTTTTCCAGAATGGGGCCGACGTTGATGGGGGCGGCCGTAAGCTGGATCCGCTGCCGGCTGCGTGTGTGGGTGCGCTCGATCCAGTACACCGCATCGGGGATCGATTGGTCCCACCACCGGACGATTCCGCTGGCCAGCACCGCCAGGCGGGAAGCGGCCGCGGCCAGGTCCTGGCGCTGCGACGGGTCGCCGACATGCTCGGTGCACCGCTCGACCGCCCGAGCCAACTCCAAAAGCCCCTCGCTCAGCGGATTGGGCACGATGCGGGGCTGGCGAACCCGGCCGTTGGGACTCGCTTGCCCATCGAGCCACTGGCTTACCGCACCGAAGAACTCCTCGGCCCGTCGCTGGCAGTCCAGCACCAGGCGTTGCGCCCGGTTGAGCGCCGAAGCAAGGGCTCCGTTGCCGGCCGCCTTCTTTCCAGGCCCCGCCATCGCCTGCCCCGCGTGGACCAATAGCCCCCGGTTGGTCCGCGGGTTGTAGAGCTTATGGAGTGCGTAATCGACCTGGCTGTTGGAAAGGGCGATCCCCAGATGCTCGCTGGCGACCCCCTCGACCGTGTGCGCCTCGTCGATGATCAGCACCTTGTAGTCGGGCAGCACCCCGGCGCCTTCTTGGCGCAAGGCCAGGTCGGTAAATAAAAGCGCATGATTGACGATCAAGAGCTGCGCGTGCTGGGCCTGGCGCCGGGCCTGGAAATAGAAGCAGCGTTTGAACTCGGGGCACGCCCGGCCCATGCAGTTGCCGGGGTCGCTGGCCACTTCGTCCCACACCTGCGGCAGTGGGCGGAAGTCCAGGTCGGCCAGCGAGCCATCGGTGGTTTGCCTGGCCCAGGCTTCGATCTTGCGGAGCTGCTGGAACTCCTCCTGGGCGCCGAAAAGGGTTTCGGCGCGGCGCAGCGCCCCTTTGAGCCGCCGCAGGCTGAGATAATTGCCCCGGCCTTTGACCAGCACGGCGGTAAACTCCACGGGCATCACGCTCCGCAAAAACGGGATATCCTTGCCCAGGAGCTGCTCTTGAAGGCTGATGGTGTGCGTCGAGACGACCACCCGGAATGGCTGCTCTTCCTCGCCGGCCGAGGCGGCGCACGCAAGGATGGCCGGCACCAGATAGGCGAAACTCTTGCCCACGCCCGTGCCGGCCTCCACAATCACGTGGTGGCGTTGGGCGATGGCCTGGGCGATGGCGTCGGCCATGCGAAGCTGTTCCGGGCGGTGTTCGTAGTGGGGCAGGCGGGCCGCCACCCGGCCCTGCGGGCCCAAAATGTCGCTCGGTCCTATTTGCGGCGATGCGGACACCCCAGCGTCCTTCCCCTGTTTACGGCCCGAAATGGCGGGTACAAACGCCAGCCTATGCTGGCCCACCCGGCCCCGGGCCTTGTGATCCAAGAGTCATCCGCGTTGGCAGACCGATAGCGCAGCGCACAAGCCGGCCGGCAGCGCCCTTGCATCCATCCCCCCCTCACAAACGGGTATGCCCATCGAATTCTATTGTACCCAGTGCCAGGCGCTCCTGCGAACCGGCGACGAAACCGCCGGCGACTATGCCCGCTGCCCGCAGTGCGGGGCGGTGGTGCCTGTTCCACCCATCGAGGCTGCGCTGGGCGGCCCCGGGACGGGCTTTCCTCCGCCGGCCGAGTTGCGCTGCTATGCCATCGGCCGATTGTTCGCCCCGGC
The DNA here is from genome assembly GCA_037442445.1 of Planctomycetaceae bacterium. Classification (GTDB taxonomy): domain Bacteria; phylum Planctomycetota; class Planctomycetia; order Pirellulales; family Thermoguttaceae; genus JANLFZ01. Next base: position 6,095 of record JBBIQF010000111.1, on the reverse strand, counting down.
CGCCGCCATGCTCGTGCTGAATGCCCTGGGAATGGCCTATGAGCTTCTCTTGGTGTCTTGGAAGCTGATCGGGGTCGGGGTGGCGGGTGTCGCCGGGGTTGCCGGCGGGCGCGAGGCCGGCACCCGCGCCCTGGCCGGCGGCCTGGCCATCGCCATCCTTCTGGCCCTGGCCCTGGCCAACGCGGTCGCTCTGGTGGGCGCGGTGCAGATGGTTCGGATCCGTTCGTACGTGCTGGGGTGGCTTTCGGTCGCGATCACCATGCTGCCGTTTTCGTGCGTAACTTTTCCGCCGGCCGCTTTGTGTTGCGTGCCTGCCTGGCCCGTGGATCTGATCGTGGGGCTGTGGGCCGCCGCCGTGCTCTGCGACCCGTTGGTCCGCCAGGCATTTCGCCTCGCGGCCGATTAGCCTAGAGGGTACGTGCTGTGCACGCACGCAAGTCGAGGAATGACATTCGCCCTTGGCGCGCCCACATACGCGATTGCTTAGGTGCGGGCCAGCATCTGCCGGACAAGAGCCAACGCGCCGTGTACGACCACCTCTTCGCCCAGCCGGGCCAGTTCGATCTGGAACCTGCCGCACAGCGGCGGGAATACGTATTGCTCGACATACCGGCGTACCGGCGCCAGCCACCTATGCTCTCCTGCCAGCGACACCCCTCCTCCGAGCACGATGACGCTGGGGGCCAGCAATGTGACCACCTGGGCGACGGCCCAGCCATAGGTGCGGCACGCCCGATCCCATGCCGCCTGGGCCAGCGGGTTTCCCTCGGCGGCGGCCTCGGCGACGATTTGCGTCGATAGCCGCTGGGGCTGGCCCGCGCATCGCCGCAGCAGGTCCTGGGCCGCGGGCGAATCGGGATCTTGGCGCATGGCCTGGGCCACTGCCGCGCTGATTGCCCAGCCGCTGGCCTGCGACTCGACCGTCTGGTCGGCCGACTGGCATTCCAACCCCGGCCGAAGGTGGCCGATCTCCGAGGCCACGCCGGCGCTGCCCGAGTACAGCCGGCCATCGACCACCAGCGCCCCGCCAATGCCGCTTCCCACATTGGTGTAAAACACCACGCGATGGCCCTTGCCGGCGCCGAAGCAGGCCTCGGCCACCCCGGCGCAATCCGAATCGTTGGCCAAGAGCACCGGCACGCCCAACGCCTCTTGGCACCACGGGCCAAGCGGGAAATCCTCCCAGCCCCGAACCTGGTGGCTGACGATGGTCCGCCCGCGCGCGGAATCCACCGGCCCGCCGAAGCCGATCCCCGCGGCCTTGACCGCGTGGTGGGCCACCAGCGGCCGGCCATACTCGGCGATCTGCTGGCGGATGGCTTCCGCCCCGCGCTCGGGCCGCACCTCCAAGCGCACCAGTTCCACCAGCGGCGGACCCTCGCCCGAACCTACCCCGAGCTGAAGCTTCGTCCCGCCAATCTCGATGCCCAAGAACATCAAAGTTCCTTGATCCGCAGATTGCGGAACTCGATATGGGCGCCGTGCCCCAAGAACGCGATGTGCCCCTTGGTCCGCTTCAATCCCGGATGGGGTTGGTGGTCCATCGGTTCCTTGATCTGGCTCAGGTCGGCATCGACGATCACCACCCCGTTGAGCGTCACCCGCACGTGCGGGCCTTTGCAGTAGATTTCCTCGCTGTTCCACTGGCCCACCGGCTTCAAGTGCCCGCGCTTGGCCGGCACCACCCCGTAAATCGAACCGTGGTACTGATACGGCTGGAGGTTCTTGTACATGCTGCCGGTGTCGTCGAGGATCTGGATTTCCATGCCCACGTAGGCGGGGTTGCCCTCCAGCGGCGTGCGGATGCCCACGCCGTTATTGGCGTTAGGCTCGAGCTTGAACTCGAAGCGGAAGATGAAGTCGGCGTACTCTTTTTCGGTGTACAGGTTGCCCCCGCCGTGTTTCTGGCAGATGAGAATCCCATCCTTGGCCACGTAGCCCTTGGTGGCCCCCCGCCAGCCGTTGAGCGTCTTGCCGTCGAAGATGCAGACGAATCCCTCTTTGACTTCCTCGGGGGTCAACTGGCAGCCGCTGGCCGCCGATTCCTCGGCCGCCTTTGCGTCCCCTAGAGGCAACCCCAGCAACACTCCCAAGCCGATGGCAATCGTGGCAAAGCGCATGATGCGAAACTCCAAGACCGGAAAGACACGCACCGGCCCGCTCGCCGCCGACACAAGCCGCCGGCCAACTTCGCCAAGCCGGACCGCACACAACGCGCGGCGCGTCCATTGTGCTCGCCTTGGGCGGAAGCGTCAACCGGGCAAACCGTCCGGCGTGGGGTAGGCACCGTTTCTGCGACGGCGTGACGCACGTGACAGCGTGGTGGCGACTGCCGTAGAATGTCTACTCGACACTCTTGATGACGGCTGTTTCTTGTGCACCGGCACAGTGTAAGCGAGGATCACATGGCGATGGGTCGATTGCGCCCGGCGTGTGTGCTGCTGCGCCCAAAGCGGGTTTTGGGGTTGCTCGTTTTGCTATGCCTGCGAGGGATTGACGCGGGGCCGCTGGCCCACGCTGCCGGCGGCGAGGAATTGCCGGCGGCAAAGCCCGTCCCCGCGGTCGAGGTCTTGCCCCTGCCCTACGAGCAGGCCTCGTTCCAGTACCTGGGCCGGGAGCTGACACGATACCACTTCGGCCCGGCCCTGCTCCGCCCCTTCTGGTATCCGCTGGCGGGTCCGGAAGGCCGGTCGCTGACCCGGATGGGCCATCCGCGCGATCCGCAGTCGCATCGGCACCATTATTCCGTGTGGATAGCGCACCACGATGTGGGCGGCGTGGACTTCTGGTCCGACAATGGCGACGGCCGCATCGTGCACCAGGCCGTGCTCCGCTATGAAGATGGCGACCGCGAGGCCTCGATGCTCTCGCAAAACGCCTGGCAGATCCGCCAGGGCAAGACGCTTTTGATCGAGCGGCGGCGTTCCGCCGTGCAGCCGCTGGCCGGCGGCTCCTGGCAACTGCTGGTCGATATCGAACTTACGGCCCCGCCCGGCGGTCCCGTAACCCTTGGCCAAACGCCGTTCGGCCTTATGGCGGTGCGGATGCGCAAGACCATCGGCGTGCACGACGGCGGCGGCCGGATACTCAACTCCCAGGGCCAGCGGAACGAGACCCAGGTGTTCCGCCAGCCGGCCCGGTGGGTGGATTACAGCGGCCCGGTTGCGCCCGGCAAGACCGGCGGCATTACGCTCATGGATCATGCGCAGAACCCCGGCCATCCCACGCCCTTCCATGTGCGGGACGATGGGTGGATGGGGGCCAGCCTTACTCTGCGCGGTCCGATCCGACTCGAGCCCGGCCGGCCCCTCCTCTTACGCTACGGCTTATGGGTCCACGAAGGCGTGCCCCGGCCGGAAGAGATTGAGCGGAGGTATCAGGCCTTTGCGGCGGACAAGCCGGCGACCTTGTGGCCCCCTAAAGGCCAGTAAGCTTGAAGTAGGGTGCGTGCTTTGCACGCACGCGCCCAGACGGCAAGCATCGACCCGGCGGCTGGCATCAAGGGTGCGTGCTTTGCACGCACGCGCCCACCCGGCAAGCATCGCCCCGACGGCTGGCACCAGGGGCATCTTCGGGCGGGTGGAGAGCACCCACCCTACCGGCTATGGGCTGGCCGGGGGCGCGGGGGCTGCATCGGCCAGGCCCACGGCGGCCAACACCCGCTGCCGCATCTCCTCCACCAGCGCAGGGTTCTCGCGGAGGTACTGCACCGCCTTATCGCGCCCCTGGCCCAGTTGCAGGTCGCCGTACCGTAGCCAGGCGCCCACCCGGGTGACCAGGTGGTGATTGACGGCCAGGTCCAGCACATCGCCTTCGTAATTGATGCCGCTGGAGTGCAGCATGTCGAACTCGGCGCTGCGGAAAGGCGGGGCCACCTTGTTCTTGACCACCTTGGCCTTGACGCGCTGGCCCACCACGTTGTCGTCCCCCTCCTTGAGCGACGACACCCGGCGCATGTCGATGCGGCATGAGGCGTAGAACTTCAGGGCCCGGCCGCCCGGCGTCGTCTCCGGGCTGCCGAACATCACCCCGATCTTCTCGCGGATCTGGTTGATGAAGATCACCGAGGTCTTGCTCTTGGAGATCACGCCGGTGAGCTTGCGGAGCGACTGGCTCATCAGCCGGGCCTGGAGCCCCACGTGCGAGTCGCCGATCTCGCCTTCGAGTTCTTTTTGGGGGACCAGGGCTGCGACGGAGTCGACGACCACCACATCCACGGCATTGGAACGGATGAGCATCTCGGTGATGTGCATGGCCTCTTCGCCGCTGGTGGGCTGGCTGACCAGCAGGCTTTCGAGCTGCACGCCGAGCTTCTTGGCCCAACTGGGGTCCAGGGCGTGCTCGGCATCGATGTAGGCGGCGATGCCGCCGGCCCGCTGGGCATTGGCCACCACATGCAGGGCCAGCGTCGATTTGCCGCTCGACTCCGGGCCGAAGATCTCCACGATGCGGCCCCGGGGAATGCCCTGGCCACCCAAGGCGATGTCCAGCGAAAGGCTGCCCGTGGAAATACCCTCGATGCGGGCCACGTGCTCGGAGCCGAGGGCCATGATGGCCCCCTCGCCAAACTGCTTCTCAATCTGGGCCAGCGTGGTCTTCAAGGCGGGATGGCTTTCCAGGATCGAGTCCGTGGGGCCCCGCCGTGCCGGCTCCTCGGCCGGCTTGCCGCGTGCGACTGGTTTCTTGGCCATCGTCACATTCGCCTTCCCTCTGACTGGGGGAGACATGGGCGCAACTCCTTTCCGTTGAAGGGATGGACCGGCTGCCGAATCCACCGGGGGACGGCTGTAGTATACATCCGTCCACAATCCCCTTCAAGGGCCCATCGTGAAAAAACCGCCGCAGGGGCCTCGGGGGTCTCCCTTGCCCGCTCGGCCCTTGCCGGGCACGGTTCCAAAGCCGCCCGGCGCCATCATACCCCCGCTCGGCCATGCCGGGGAAGCCCGGCGCCGGTCAATGCATCTCCCGCCCCCCCGTGATATTGATGGCCTGGCCCGTCATGTACGCCGAACGCTCCGAAGCCAAAAAGCACACCACCTCCACGATATCCTCCACCCGCGCCAGCCGCCCCAACGGCACCTTGGCCGTAAACTGCCGCACCACCGCCTCGGACGATAGACCCAGGCTCCGGACATAATCGGCCGATACCTGGGCCCATACCCCCGTGTCCTCCGTGATGCCCGGGCAGACGCAGTTCACCCGGATGTGCGGCGCAAGCTCGTAGGCCAGCGCCTGGGTGAAGCCGATGATGGCCGCCTTGGCTGCCGAATACGCGCTCAACAGCGCCGAGCCCGTCTTGCCCGACTTGCTCGAGAAGTTGACGATGCCCCCTTGCCCGCCCGCTTCATCAGCGGCACGACCTCGCGGCAGAACAGGAACGTGCCCCGGCAGTTGACCGCGAACACGTCGTCCCAGGTCTCGGCAGTGAGTTGCTCCACTGGGCCGCCCCGCCCCACGATGCCCGCCACGTTGACCAACACGTCGATCCGGTCGCCGAACGCCTGGCAGGCTTCGCGCACCACTGCCGCCACCTGCTGGGCATCACGCACGTCGGCCGGCAGCGCCCGGCAGCGCGGTCCGAGTTGCGCGGCGACCTGGGCCAACCGCCCCTGGTCGATATCGGTGACGAATACCTCCGCCCCTTCGGCAACCAGCCGGGCAGCGATCGCCCGGCCAATCGACCCCGCCGCTCCGGTAACCAGAGCCACGCGACCGTCGAACTCCATACCTCACACCTTTTCAGACGCTGTAGGGTGCGTGCTTGGCACGCACGCGCACTTCGGGAAGCGCCAATGACGAATGTCGAATGCCAAATGCCGGATGTCGAATGACCAAGGACCAATGACCAAGATCCAATGCCGGATGTCGAAAGACAAATACCGACTCTCGAATGACCAAGGACCAATGACCAATGACCAATCACCAATAGTACCGACTGGCTTCAGTCCAACGGAATAGGCCCGCCAGCCCGCTGTTGGTCATTGGTCATTGGTGCTTGGTCATTGGTGCTTGGTGCTTCCTTCGGCATTCGTCATTTGTCTTTCGACATTCGACATTCGTCATTTTCCAGGGAAGCGTGCGTGCGGAGCACGCAC
>JBBIQF010000110.1:15302-17285 GCA_037442445.1 Planctomycetaceae bacterium | reverse complement strand
TGGACACGCTGGCGGCCTCGCTTGGCGGGGCTTTGAGCTACCGCGATGCCGACGATCTTATAATCGGCACCGTGGGCGGTACAAGCGGCATTACGGCCACCCAGGTGACGCTCAACACCGGCGGGGCCCTTACGCAGACCCAAGCGATCGTAGCCGCGGGGCTTGAGCTATTGGGCACTGGCCCGGTGACGCTCAGCTTGGCCGGCAACGACGTCAATACGCTTGCCGCGGCCCTTACGGGGGCTTTGAGCTACCGCGATACCGACGACCTTATAATCGGCACCGTGGGGACGACAAGCGGCATTATTGCCCCCCAGGTGACTCTCGCGACAGGTGCCCTCCTCACGCAGACCGATCCCATCACCGCGGGGGGGCTTGAGCTATTGGGGACCGGCCCGGTGACGCTGCTATTGCTGAACGACGTGAACACGCTGGCGGCCAGGGTTACGGGCTCGTGTCGGCTCAGCGATAACGATGACGTGACGGTGGGGTCGGTCGGGGCTACTTCGGGCCTTACGGCGATCAACCAGCCGGTGCTGCTTGTGGTGGGCACGGACCTTGTGCTGGCGGGGCCGGTGGATTTGGGTTCGGCCAGTTTCACGGCGGTGGCCGGCGGGTCGGTTTTGGACGATCTTGACGATACGACGGTGCTCCGTGCGGGTCTTGCCAACCTGACAGCCGCTGGAGCTATTGGTGCTGCCGGTGTTCACGGGCAGGTCGACACGCAGGTGGCGAACCTGTTGGCGGTGGCAAGCGGTGGGGGGTTGTTCGTGACCGACAAGGACGGGCTGAACGTGCTCAACCCCGTGGCTGCGGGCGATGCGGTGTTGGGTTCCGAAGCGGGCATGTTGCGCGTGGGGCCGGGGATTTCAGTGCAGAGTACGGGGGGCGGTGTGACGTTGCAGGCGGCCGACGTGTTGTTCTTGGCGCCTGGGTCGGTGGTATCGGCGGCCGGATCGGTGCTTTTGGAACTGGGGACCGATCAAGATGGCGGCGTCGCCCAGGTGCGGGGAGCGATCCAGGTAGGCCCGGCCGGCACGGCCAGCGTCCTTGGGGGCGATGGCGCGGAGTTGGTCAGCATCCCGCTGGCCGAGGCCACGCTGCCATCCAGCGGGCTGGGCGTCGATGGCCACTCCGGGTTCGACACGGTGCGGCTGGTGGGCACGGCGGCATCAGAGCTGTTCCGCGTGGACGACGCGGCGGGGAACATTTGCTGGAAGCAGGAGGCCGACCCGGCGTTCCGGCGGGCGGTAAGCGGCTATCACAATTTGGAGCTGATCCATGTGCAGGCCGCCGGGGGTGACGATCGGGTGATGTTCGCCCTGGGGGCGAAAAACGCCGGGGTGCGATTCGAGGGGGGAGCCGGCGAGGGACCGCTATCCAACGGCCTCCAGGTGGTGGGGACGGCCGGGGCCGACAACATTCGGATTGGGCCTGGCGAGCGGTTCCAGGTGATCGATGTGGCGGTGCTCCAGTTGTTCGGTCTGGCGGGCAACGACTTCTTGGCCAACAATACCGCGGTGCCTTCGATCCTAAGCGGCGGGGATGGGGGCGACACCATTTTCGGCGGATTTGCTCGCGATGTCATTTTCGGGGGGCGCGGGGTGGATCACCTTTTTGGCCGCGATGGCGACGACTTCATCTTTGCCGACCACGACTATCTGCTCGACCAGACGCATCAGTTGCCACCGGTGGAGGATGGCGATACGTCGGACGGCGGCCCGGGGCTGGATACGCTGGTGCATTCCGGGGTGGACTTCCCGTTCGGCGGGAGCGACACGGTTTCGGACCGGATCATTTCCGATTCGGCCTTCCTGACCATCGAAGACTGGCTGACGGGCTGGCTGCAGCCGGTCAGCTCGGGCAACGTGGCCGACGCCCTGTTCCAGGCCCTGGACAAGCACGACACGCTCGAGGAGCAGCAGACCTTCAAAGGCCGGGGCGCGGGCTATTTCCTGCCCGGGCCGTGCTGACCGGCGGCCG
>JBBIQF010000110.1:0-15292 GCA_037442445.1 Planctomycetaceae bacterium | reverse complement strand
AGGATTTCACGCGGTGATTGCTTCGGTACACGCCGACGAGCCGGCGGCCGGCGGTGCCCTTCCAGGCGTGTGGCAGCCCATGGTAAGCATGGGCTGAACAAGGTTACGTCGGGTCAGGTGCCCGGTCCGGGCCGGAGGTGCAGGAAGCAGCAACCTTCGCCGCCGGGTTGCCAGGTATCGCTGGAGAAGTTGAAGCCGGCCGATTCGAACTGCCCGTTGTCGATCCGCGCGGCGATGCGGCACAGGGTGGCGACGTCTTCCTCGGGGAGGCCGGCTTCCAACCAGGTTTCTTTTAGGGGGCAGCGGTGGAACTTGATGTCCAGGGCATCCGGGTCGGAGCGGACGACTTCGGGTTGGTGCATGCGGCCGCCATCGGCCAGCCCGCCCAAGAACGCCTGCTTTAGCCCCTCCAGGTCGCGCGGGGCGAAGGGGGCGTACTTGGCGGCGCGTTGCTGGCCGCGGCGGTAGATGGCCCGGGAGAGTATCTCCTCGGCGCGATCGGCCCCCAACTCCTTGCGCAGCTCGTCGTAGACCAGGTAGTAGATCATCGCGCGGTTGCGAAACGCCTCGTAAAGCTGCTGGCGAAGTTCCTCTTCGTGCGACATGGCGGGTCCTTTCGAAGGGAAGAAAACCGGGATTTCACCTGCGGCGGTGGCATCGTCGGCTCATGGGCCGCGGCGCCGGTTGCGGCCGGCGGGCAGCGATGGCACCGCCCAATTCTAACAGCGCAAGCAAATCGCCAACCCCCGGCCGGCGCAACGGGCGACCCTGGCCGTCGGATGGCATGGCCCTGTGCGGCGGGGGGTTCACTCCGGCCGCCCCGATGGCGTGTTCCTGCCCGGCCCATGGCGTGTGCCTAGGGTCCCAGGCGCTCGATGGCCTCGGCGATGGCGGCCCGGCGGGCGTAAATCGGGGCCGGGTCGGTGGTGAAGGCGGTCATGTCGCGGGTGATTTCCGGCGGCACTTCCAGCAGCGATTCGATGCGTTTGACCTCTTCCGGCGCCAGGTCTTTGCGCCGTGCCTCGAGGCGCTGGCGGAGCAGCCAGAGGAACTCGTAGTCCTCGACCCCCTCGCGGAGCATCTCCCAGCGGATGCTTGAGACGGGCGGCTCGATCACCGGCCGGTCGCCCGACAGGCCCGGCACGGCCGCGGCCTCGGGCGGGTACACGAACCGGCCATCGCCGTTGCCCCAGTAGGCTCGCGTGCCTGCCGGCGTCCCATAGCCGCTCACGTAGCTCATGGGGTCGTCATACGGGTTCTGGGGCTTATCGGGATAGGCGGCGCTGGAGGTCCAGTAGTTGGCGGCCCAGATGAGGGTGCCGGCGATCTTCCGCTGCCAGGTCTGCCAGTGCCACACGCGGAGTTCGGTGGCCGGGTGGTCGATGAACAGCGTGCAGTAGGGGGCCTTGGGGCCGCAGCACACATACCACCAGAACTGCTCGCCCAACGGGCGGCGCTTCTCGGCCGCGGCATGATCGTAGTTGAAGCTCACCGGGCACCAGATATCCACAGCGCCGAACAAAGGCTCCACCGGCTGCTCGGTCAACATGCGGCGGATGCCGGGGGCGCAGCGCTTCAGCCGTTCCATGCCTGCCCGCACAAACCCGTAGTCCTTGGGGTCGGGCTCGTCGAACCAATAGACGTAGGCCATCTCCAGCCAGCCCTTGTCGCGAAGGTGCTGCTGGAGCTGCTGCACCTGGCTGGCAAACAGCGCCTGGTACTGGGGGGTATTCTCGCCGAAGGGGCCAATCCGCGGCTCATGCCGGGCGTGGAACGTGCCGCCGCCCATCCCCTGGATCGGCAGGCGGAAGGTGTTGAAATGGTACCTGGCCAGGGCGTCGGCCATGGCCTGGTCGAAGCGGCTGAAGTCGATCTGGGCCCGAGGTTCCGCCCCCTCGGTAATGAACCGCACCTGGAAATGGTCAAGCGGCACCGGATCGTAGGGGCTGATGCGGTGCTCGGCAAAGCTCTGGAAATACAGGTCCAGCAGCTTGCGCTGGTCGGCCTCGGTCCGCGCACCGTGGTAGCGGAAGACAAACCCCGGGTCGAACCCGAAAGCGGTCTGGAGGTGGTTGCGCTCCGGCAGGGCGAAGTCCCAGACGTGCAGCACTAGGGGAACCACCTGCGACCACCCCTCGGCCGACAGGGTGATTGAGCCGTGGTACTCGCCCGGCCGGGCGTCTTTGGGCACGTACACCAGGACCCACAAGGGCTGGTTTACGCCCGCGGGGATTTCCAGTGGTTTGTCCTTGCGCAAGGGGGGCAGGGCATCGGGCCACCAGTCGCGCACGCCGGTGGCATCGGTGGGGTGATCGACCCAATGGTAGTACACGCGCCACACCCGGATGTTCTCGGCGGGGATGACGGCTCCGCCGGGCCCCACCAGCGGGCCAGGCGCGGCCTGCAACCCCCGCAGCGCCAGGCTGGGCTGGATGACGATCTGCACGGCTTCGTAGTCGTGCCGGGCCGCCGCCAGCCGGGCCGCAGGCCCCTGGGCGCCAGGCAGCGCACGGCGGCGGGGCACCTTGCGCGTGGCCTCGCACCACCACACCGCGGCCGGGCCCGAAATCCCCGCAATCCGCTGGCCATAATCCGACCGATAATAGTCCGGCACCTCGATGGGCAGCGTGGTGGAAAGCCCGCCTTCGCCTTGCACGGTCAGTTGCAAAGCCAGCCGATAGGTGCCTGGCTGCCGGGTGGGCACCGGCAGGCTGAAAGTATGCGCGCGGCCGGGGAACACCGCTGCCTCGGCCGGATCGGGCGTGTCGCTGCCGCCGTCCGGCCGGAAGAGGGTGGCACCTAAAATCACCACCCGCTTCTCGGGGCCGGGGTTCTTCACCTTCACATGCACGGTCCCTTCGCCCGAGGCCATCCCGTCGTCCAGCGTGATGCTCTCGATCAACGAGGCGACAGGGCCTGCGGGCAAGTCGGCGAACCAGGTTCGGCCGGTGCCCGAGGGCGGCTCGCCGCCCAGCGGCGCCTCGAATCGCACCTCGTTGACCTGGAAGCTGGCCCTGGGTCCGTCCGGCCGGAGGCGCAGATACAGGCTTGCGGCTGGAAAAAGGCTTTTCGGCAGGCTTGCCCGGGCGGTCCCCACGCCCGACTGCCGGGCCACGATGTGCCACTGGCTTGCCTCCCGGCTGGCCTCGAGCACGCAGGTCCCGGAGGTGTGGTAATTGACATGGAAGGAGACCTCGGCGGCCTGGAAGGAGTAGCCCGGCAACTCGAAGCGGTACACCACCTCGTCATTGCCCGCGAAGCACCAGCGGTCGCTGTTGAACCCGGCCGTGGCCCGAGCCAGCACCCGGTGGTAGTTGCTCCCCGGCTGCCCGAACGTGGCGTGGAAGGTGTAGCGCCGTGCGCCGAGGGTTTCTCCTTCGCCCAACACGAGGGGTCCGACTGGCCGGAACACGGGCAGCACAGGGACCAGGCTGGCCGCGTCGAACTGCACCGTGCCCCGGGCCTGCCACTGGCCCAGGCGGAGGGTAGCGCGGCTGCGGCCGTCCGGCACACGGAAAACGTGGCCATAGGCTTGCCAGGCCTCGGCCAGGCGCCCATAGTCGCGATTGGCAAAGTCGGGCCCCGAGATCACCAATCCGCTGCCGGCCACCTGCCGGCCGCGAAAAGCAAACCGGTACAGGCCGCCGGGTTTTACCGGCACTTCGCATTGCCACTGGTTGGACCCTTGGCCGGTGCCGGTCACCTCGAGCACCTCGCGGTCGAGCCACCGGCCCTGGCCGCCCGAAAGCCTCCAACCCTCGGGTTGCTCGCCGCCCTGGCGGAACTCGGGGTTGGGCAATAGATTGCCGCTGGCCGCCAGCAGCGGCGCTACCCCAAGGTTCAAGGCCAGGACAAGGCTCAGGCTGTAAAATGGGTGCACGCTTCGGTCTCCTTGGCAGGGGCTCGGGCAAGAGCTGGTACCGGAAGCAAACAGCGGGCCTTGCGAAGGCCGCCGTCCAAGCGTCCATGCCCACTTGCGGCCTGTGGCGCCGGGACACGCCGCCGTGCCGTGCAGGGGTGGGGTTACTTTGCCGCCGGGTATTCGATGACCTCGATGTCCTTGAACATCACATGCATTTCGCAACCAGAATGCATCTGGAGGGCGAAGTGGCCTTCGGAGCGGCCCTTGTCGCCGTGGATCTCGGCGCTTTTGATGCCGTTGACCGTCACCGTGATGTCGCCGCCACGGGCCTCGATGACCATCTCGTTCCACTGGTCATCGCGGGTGTACGATTTCTCGGCTTCGTCGGTGGGCTTGACGATCCAACCCCGGCCGTAGCTCTCGTAGATGCCGCCCACGCCGCTTTTGGTGCGGCCCACCTGCACCTGGAGCCCGTGGGCCTGGTCCGGCTCTTTGAAGATCGTGCGGATGTAGAAGCCGCTGTCGCCCGACAGGCACTTGAACTTGAATCGCACCTTGAAATCGCGGAAGGTGCGGTCGCTGAACAACAGGCCATAGAGTTTCTCGTTGTGGGCCCGGCCCACAAAGGCCCCGTCTTCCACCGTCCAAGTGCCTGCCCCCACCTTGTGCCAGCCGGCCAGGGTCTTGCCATCCATCAGCGGCTTCCACCCCGGCTCCTTTTCGGCGGCGTCCAATCGGGCCAGTGGCAGTATCCCCACGATGCAACACAGCAGGGCGAACGCACGACGTCTCATGGCAGGCTCCTGTCAATTGGGCAAAGCGACGGATCGTGGCATGTAGCGTAGTCGAGCTGGCGGGCCCGGTCAAGCCGCCCTGGCGCTGGATTGTGCGATCAAGCGTGCTACAATCGCCGCATCCTTTGCGTGATGCGCGACAGATCGCCGGAAAGGAACAAGTGCCATGATGAAGTCGGTAGATGTGGGCGGCCAGCGCCTGGCGGTGGAGGATCGCGGCAGCGGCCCGCCGGTGCTATTGGTCCACGGCTTTCCCCTGGACCATGGCATGTGGGATGCCCAGATCGAGGCCCTGGCCCGGCACTATCGGGTGATCGCCCCGGACCTGCGGGGCTTTGGCCAAAGCGCTCCCTTGCCGGCCGGCTGCACCGCCGTGACCATGGCCTGCTTTGCCGACGACCTGGGGGCGCTGCTGGCAGGGCTGGGGGTCGAGGGCCCTGTGGCGGTGTGCGGCCTTTCGATGGGGGGATACATCGCCTTGGAGTTCTGGCGCCGGCACCGCTGGCGGGTGGGCAAGCTCATCCTGTGCGACACCCGGGCAGCACCCGATGCGCCCGAGGCGCTGGCTGCGCGTTTCCAGAACGCTGCCCGCGCCCTGGCCGAAGGCACGGCGTTCTTGGCCGATACGCTTCTGCCCCGCCTGGTCGTTCCGGCGACGCTTCAAGCAAACGCCGCGATCACGGGCCGGCTGCGAGAGTGGATCGCGGCCGCCTCGCCCCATACCGTAGCAGCCGCCCTGCGGGGGATGGCATGCCGGAGCGATGCCCGGCCGTGGCTCGGCGCGATCGATTGCCCCGGCTTGGTCCTGGCGGGCCAGCACGACGCGATCTCCCCGCCCGACGAGATGCAGGCCATGGCGGCCCAGATGCCAAAGGCCCGTTTCGCGACCATCCCCGAGGCCGGCCACATGGCACCGATGGAAAACCCCCAGGCGGTCAACGCGGCCTTGCTATCGTTCCTGGCGGGCTGAGCCTCGCTTTGCCGCTGCCACTCCGCCGGGCCCTGACGGACCCGGCTCTTGCGCCCCGCTTGTACCCGGCACCTCCGCCGGGCCCCTCGTTACGGAATGCGGAACACCGACTGGGACTTCACGATCGCATAATCGTCGGGGAAGGTATGGATGGCCTGGATCCGCAGGCTCCGCTGCCGGGTCTCCAGGTGAATGTAGCTCAAAGCGCCCAAGGCCATCCGCCCGCTGGCGTCGAACCGCTGGAGCAATCCCTGGTGCTGGGCCGTGCGGTTGATCTCTTCCTGGAAGGTCCAGAACAATTCCGGCTCGACCGGTTCCAGTTGGAAGGCCATCTCGTAGTTCACGCCGCCGCGGCACTCCATGCGGTCGCTCCGCTGCCCCTTGAGGCGGTAGCACATCAGCCGGCGCTTTTCCGGCAGCGGGTGATGCGCCGAGGTCACCACCTCGGTCAGCGTCAGCCCTTCGTGGCGCCAGGTGATGACATGCCCCGTGGTGGTGATTTCGACCTTGGCCTCATAGCCGCCGCGGGCCACGCTCCGGGACGTACACACCTCGAACAGCTCCGGGTGCAAGGGACGCCCATAGAGCTGAAACACCAGTTCCGCCACCTTGGGTCGAACCGTAAGCACGGCAGTATTCCTCGCCATTGGGGGCGGCCGAGGCACCGCATGCGGTGCACCGGACCGGCCATCTGTACGCATTATAAAGCCGCCGTGCGCAACCACAAAGAGCCATCCTCACCCTAGCAAAATGCGGACCAAACACGAAAAAACGCGATCGAAAACACGCCTTGACAAACCCGGCTTGCCGTGTTCTCCGGCCCGCTTCGGGGCGTGCCATCCCTGTGCGGCCACCCTTGCCGCTTGGGGGCGCCACGGCCACGGCGGAGCGTGGCCCTCCAAACGACGGCCGGCCGCCCGTGCGATTGGGGGCGTTACGGCACTCGACCGCGTGCGTCCTGGCAGCGCACCTGGCGGCTAAGCGGCCGTGAACTTCTTGCCTTTGAGGCGATAGACGTAGGCCAGCAGTTCGGCCACGGCGGCGTACTTGTCCTGGGGGATGGACCGGCCCACCTCCACCTCGCGGTACAGGGCCTGTGCCAGCGGCTTGCGCTCGATGACGGGGATGCCGTGCTTCAGGGCCAGTTGCCGGATCCGCTGGGCCAATATGCCGGCACCCTTGGCGACCACTACGGGGGCGGCCATGGTTTTCGGGTCGTACTGGATGGCCACCGCCAGTTCGGTGGGGTTGGTCACGACGACGTCGGCCTTGGGTACGGCCTGGCTGAGCCGGTTCATCACCAGTTGGCGCTGGACGGCTCGCCGTCGGGCCCGGATGTGGGGATCCCCCTCCAGATTGCGCATCTCCTCGCGGACCTCTTGGGGCGTCATGCGCAGGTCTTGCTCGTGCCGCCACCACTGGAAGCCGTAATCCAGAATCGCCAGCACCACCAGGGCCAGGCCGATCTTCAGGGTGGTCCAAACCAGTACCTGCCCCAAATAGGCGGCGATTTCGGGCACGCTCCGCTGGGCCAGTCCCAGCACTGCGGGCAACTCGTTGCGTAGCGCCATGGCTGCGACCACCCCGATCACGGCCACCTTGAACAGGCCGAAGCCCAAGCGCACCACGTTGGCCAGCGAAAAGGTCCGCCGCAAGCCGGCCAGCGGATCGACCCGCGCTAGGTCCAACCCGATCTTTTGCGGCAAGAACAGAAAGCCCACCTGGAAGAGGTTCATCGCCACCGCGGTGGCCAGCAAGGCGCCGAGGATGGGCAGCAGCGTTCGGGCAAGCCCCCGGGCAAGCCCGTAGGTGTGCGAGGCGGCCAGGTCGAGGTCGGCCCGTAGCCAGGGATTGCCGCCGAGTTGGTCCTGCGTATATCCGGCCAAAAAGTGCACCAGCCCGCCCCCCAGCCCCAAAAGCGCGCCCGCCCCGGCCAGCAACAGCGCGGCGGAAACCAGATCGTGGCTTCGCGCGACGCTGCCTTCCTCGCGGGCCTTTTGGCGGCGATGCGGGGTTGGCTCCTGGGATCTATCGTTGTCGGCGTCGGGCATGGCGGGGAAGGGCCGCGGTACCGGGGGCCGCTCTCATCCGGCCGGCGGGTTCGCGTCCCCCAAGG
Source organism: Planctomycetaceae bacterium (assembly GCA_037442445.1). Taxonomy (GTDB): domain Bacteria; phylum Planctomycetota; class Planctomycetia; order Pirellulales; family Thermoguttaceae; genus JANLFZ01. The sequence continues at coordinate 7,550 of JBBIQF010000110.1, read as the reverse complement.
CGGTAACCACAGTCTCGATGGCGGGGGCCACCTGGTCCTGAAACACCCATAGCGCCGCGCCCAGCGACAAGGCCAGGATGCCCAGCGCCAACATGGCGTTCAGGCCAAAGCCCACCAGAAAAATGTTCAACTGGGGCAGCGTGCGCCCGATGAGGCCCAGGACCAGGTTGGCCAAGAGCAGGGCGGCCAAGGCCGGCGCTGCCGCACGCACGCCCAAGGCCAGGCTTTGGGAGGCCAGCGTGACGAAGGTTTCGGCCAGCGACGCCCTCCAGGCCGCAGTGCCCGGCGGCATGGCGCGGAACGTATCCAATAAGGCCGCCATCACCATGCGATGGCCGCCCAAGAGGACGAAAATGGCCACGGCAGTAAGAAACAGCAGCCGCGAGAACAGCGCCACGTTTTCGTTCTGCGTGGGGTCGAACAGCTCGGCCGCCATCAGCCCGCTGGCCTGCCCCACGAGTTGGCCGGCAGCGTCGGCGCCGGAAAGCAGAAGGGCCACCCCCAGCCCCAGGGCCATGCCCACCAGGAGTTCGGCGCCGATGAGCACCAGCCATTGGACCAGCGATTCGGCCGGCGCAAGGGAAACGTGCCATTGGCCGGGGGTAACGAGGGCGGCCAGGCCCACGGCCAATAGCGCCCGGGCCTGCGCCGGGACTTCCGCCGTCCCATAGGCCGGGGCCGTCACCACCAGCCCGCTCACCCGGGCCAATACCAGCGTAAACAACAGCACCTTCTGGGCGGGGATGTGCGAAAGCCATTCCATCCTACAAGCGCCCCGGTATGGCCGCGATCAGGTCGCTTGCGTATTCCACCAGCCGGCCCAGCGCCCAGGGGAGCACCAGGGCCAGGGTCACTGCCATGGCCACGATCTTGGGAACCATGGCCACCGTTTGCTCCTGCACCTGGGTCAGCGCCTGCAGGAGGCCCAAAACCAGGCCTACCGCCATGCCCACCAGCAGCACCGGCGCGCCGATGAGCAATCCCACCCACAGCGCTTGCCGCACCAGGTCGATGGCGTCTTGCACATTCATAAGAACCGTTGCCGTAGGGTGTTCCCGCACGCTTTTAAGGCCGCTTTCGGGGGCAGGCTGCGGGCCGCCGGGCACACGTGCCCTCCGGAGGCCACCCGCCGCGCTTCAAGAAAAATGCTGAAAGCTCTCCAACAACATGCCCACCACCAGGTGCCAGCCATCCAAAAGCACAAACAAGAGCAGCTTGAAGGGCACCGACACCAAAGCGGGCGGCACCATCAGCATGCCCATCGAAACCATCACCGTCGCTACCACCAGGTCCAGCACCAGGAAGGGGAGGTAAATCTGGAAGCCGATGAGGAACGCGGTCTTCAGTTCGCTGAGCATGAAGGCGGGCAAGAGCGCCGCCAGGGGGACCTCCTCATACGAGGCGGGTTGGGGATGATCGGGCAGATACTGGCAGAACAGCCAGATATCGTCGCTGTTACCGGTGCGCTCGATCTGCAAACTCATGAACCGGCGGACCGGTTCGATGCCCGCCGCCCACGCCTCTTCCAGGCCGATGCGGCCTTGCGTGTAAGGGGCCACCCCCTGGTCGTACACCTGTTTCCACACCGGGGCCATCACCAAAAGCGTCACGAACAGGGCCAGCGAGGTGATCACCTGGCTGGGCGGCAACTGCTGGGTGCCGAGCGCTTGGCGCAACAAGCCCAGCACCACGATGATCCTGACGAAGCAGGTGGTCATCAGCAGCACGGCGGGGGCCAGGCTGAGCACCGTCAACAGCAGCATCACCTGGAGGGCCGACGTGAGCCCCGCGGGGCTGGTCCAGGCCTTGGGGCCGCCGGCAAGGCCCTCGGGCACCTCCAGCGATAGCGGCGCATTGGCCGGCACCTCGGCGGCCGGTGCGGCACAAACCGCGCCCAGCATGGCCGCCAGCACCGCCGCTACCATCCCCGCACACAGGGTCCGTCGAGCGCTCATGCGGCCTTTCCCCCTGCCTTGCCCACCACCTGTTGCAGCACCTCGCGGAACGCCGCGGTGGCGCTGCCCGGCATGGCTTGCCGGCAAAGCCCGGCCAGGCGGTCCACTTCCTCCGGCTCGGTAACCTCGGTCAGGGTTTCGATGCCCGCTGGCGTGATCGACACCAGCACCAGCTTTCGCCCCAGGCGGATCAAGTGCACCTGCTGGCGCCCCGCAAGCGGCGCCCGGCCGAGCACCTCCAGCACTTCGGCCGGCAAAGGCGGAGGACTGGCCGGACTGACCCGCCGCATGGCCCAAGCCACGATGAAGAACAGGCCCAGCACCAGCCCCAGGGCCCCGGCGACCTTCAGCACCACGGCTGGCGGTGCCAGAGGCCGCGGGCCTTCCGCAGTGGTCTTCTTCTTATCCGCACCCGGCGGCGCAAGCGGCGTAGCCGGGCGGCGGCTTGCATCTCCCACCAAGCCACCGGGTGCCGGTGCCGTGCCCGGCGAAGGATTCTTGGGAATGCCATCCGGCGGCTCGGAAGAAAGAGCCGTGCCATTCCACTGGGCGCCGAAGGTTTTCGACGCACTCTGGCCGCCGTCCGCAGCCAAGTACCCGCTGCTTGGCAGTGCGGCTGGCGGATCGGCTCGCTGCGAGGGCGCTGGCGGCGGCCCTTGGGCCCATGGTGGGCCGGGTTGGGCCACCAACAGCAACATGCCTGCCAACTGGGCTACGCAAGGCATCCGTGCGCTCCGTGTAGGTTCGCTGGCCGTGTTTCCGCAACGGCCGTTGCCGTTCGGCACACCGCCTGGCGCTATGCGGTGCGCCCCGCAGGTTACACCGAATGGCAGGCTGCCGCCCTGTAGCGCGGCGACCCTCGTTCGGCGTTTGCTGTTCCTTTCGGTTCATTCAGGCGGGGCCAACGCCCGCAATCAGTTCCGCAACGCGAACGCAGAAGTTGTCGTTGAGCACCAGTACTTCGCCGCGAGCCACCAGCCGGCCATTCACGTAAATGTCCACCGGGTCGCCCGCCAGCTTGTCCAAAGGCACCACCGAGCCCCGGCGGAGCTTCAGCACTTCTTCCAGGTACATATTGGTCCGGCCAAGCTCGATCTTCACTTCGAGTTCCACATCCCGCAGCAAATCCAGCGTGGCATTGTCGGTCGAGGCGGGGGCCCCCGAGAACTCGGGCAGGCGGAACTCGGTGATGCCGGGCGGCAAGGGCGTGGTCGATTCCCCCGTAACCGACGCTAAAGCCCGTTCCGCCTGGTTCAAAAGCAGTTCGATGTCGCGAGGGTTGATCTCGCTTTCCGCAGGGGGTGGCGAAGCAGTGGGGCTTACGGGATCGACAGTTTTTCCCTGGGGCGCTGCCGGGCTTTGCGCCTGCCCCTGGACTTCTTTCAAGAGATTGTCGATCTCGGCCTGGCGCAGGAGCTTATCGGCGTCTTTGACCGGCGGCGCCCCGCCCGTGCTAGGAGGCGCCGGGCCAGGGGCCGGGGCGTTCTTTGCTCCGCCAAGGAGTGCATCGAACTCGCTGGGCCCGATCTGGTCTGAAGTGCCCGGCGGACTGGCGGCGGGACCATCCGCGGGCGGTGCAGCCGCCCCTTCTGAGGCCGAGGCGCCGGCTGTACCGGGAGAAACCGGGGGGGCACCTTCCTGGCCCGACGGCGCTCCGCCTCGCGGCCCGGACCCCTGGAGCAACCGCTCGATTTCGTCCTGGCTAAGCAGTTCGTTTTCGTCGGCCATGGGATTCCATTCCCGGCGGACCCCGCCCCCTGCCAGCGAAACATTCTGCCGGCTGGCAGTTGCCCGGTCATTGTTCAAGGTACGAGAAGTCGCTCACCACGACCGCCTGAAGGAGCGGCTTCCCGAGAAGGGCGTTAGTTTTCTCCAAAATCTGCCTTTTAATCAACCCCAACCCGGGATCTGCCAGATCGGCCGGCTCCGCCCGCCGAACGATGACCAGCACCTGTTCCCGGAATCGGTGCTGGTGAACCTCCATCAGCCGCTGGAACTCCTCCTGATCTTTGGCGGCCACCATACCGAAGAGGTGAAAATCAACCCTCACAACGGTGGATGAATTGGGCTGATAGGCGGTAACGACGAACCGTTCGAGGTCGATCTCCACCATATCGGTGGGGGCTTTGTCGGAGGCCCCGCCGTGGCTGCCCCCGGGTTTGGAGCCGTGGCCGGTTTTCTTCTCATCTTGCGAATGTTTTCCTGCATCGGCTTTTGTACCCCCCTCTTTGGAGTGACCGGCCTTGCCGTTGTCCCCATTTTTAGGCGTACTGGCGCCATGACCGCCGGCCTTTGCTCCGTGGGCGCTATCGCTGGAACCCGCAGAACTATCGGATTGCTCTGCCGTAGCCTCGTCGGCAGCGCTAGCCACCTGCTCGGCGCTTCCCGAGCCCCCAATAAAGAGGAAGGCCACAAGACATTCTGCGAAAATAACCGCGACTACGAACAGTAGCGCGATAATCTTTATGAGCATTCCGCCGCTTTTTCCTTCCTGCGGGGGAGTGCTGGGTGCGGGTTTTTCTTGCGCGGTATCGCTCATGGGGGTCGTGTTCTAACCAAGGCCGTGCCGCAAACCGAAGGCTCCACGTGGAGAGTATAGGTTACGGCTGGTGCCCAGGATGGCCGCAGGCCGTAGCGCGGGGGGAAACCGCAGGCCGAGCAAACAGGGGCAAGTGCTCTGGGAAAAAGGCCACGTAAGTAACCGTTCACGGCTCGGGGCCTTCCGGATGCTCAAGGGGAACAGCGTGCGGGGTGCAACGAGCATCGGAGCGTGGCGGACGCGACGGAGCGCGTCCCTCCAGGGTGGAGGGCCACGCTCTGTCGTGGCCGAGGCATTGCGTGTCGCCCGATAACGCCCCGGGCCGCGAACGGTTACCCACGTAACCGCCCCACCGCCCGGCAAACAGGACCGTTTCAAGAGCCCGGCTGCGCCGCTACCCGGAGCGCAAGCCGGCCAGGGTATCGGCGATGACTTGGAAGATGCGTTCGGGCGAGGCCATGCGCCCCGGCCCCGTGGTGCCGCAGCTCAGGTAGCCTTCTTCGGGGTCCACAAGGATGAAGCCATCTTCGCGGAGCTGGCGGACATTGCGCTGGACTGCGGGTTTTTGCCACATGTGGCTATTCATGGCCGGGGCCAGTATCATCGGCCCGTGAAAGGCCAAGAGCACGGTGCTGAGGAGGTCGTCGGCCAGGCCCCAAGCCGCTTTGGCCAAGAGGTTGGCCGTGGCGGGGGCGACGCAGAGCAGTTCGGCCGCATCGGCCAATTCGATATGGGGGTGGGCGCCGGGGCCGAACATCTCGGTCAAGACCGGCCGGCCGGTCAAGGCCTCGAAGGTCTTGGGGGCCACCAGTTGGCACGCGGCGGCCGTCATGACCACCTGCACCTTCGCCCCCGCTTGCACCAGTTGGCTTACCAGGGCCGCGGTCTTGTAAGCGGCGATCCCCCCCGTTACGCCAATCGCCAGCTCGCGGCCTTTCATTGGTCGAGGTCCAGCTCGGGGGGGCCGCCCCGGCCCGGTTCCGGAGGCCGGGTGCGTACGTTCTGGTTGACATCCAGGTAGATCTTGTCCTGCATGATCTCCTGGATGACGATCTTCATCTTGTCGGTCGTATTGAGCGAGACCAAAGGCGGTGCGCCTTTCTGGAGCTGCACCAGCCGCTTCTGGATCAGCGTGGAGAGCTTGAACCGGCCCCCCACCTTGTTGACGATTTCCTCTTCGCGGAGTTCATCGATCATGGCGTTGTTCTCCCCGAGTGGCGCAGGAGGATCTGGCAGATCTCATCCACAGTGCGATCGAGGTCGTCGTTGACAACGTGGTAGCGATACCATTGTCCTTCGTCCAGTTCGCGGCGGGCGCGGGCCAGCCGGGCCTCGACCACCGCATCGGGCTCGGTCTTCCGGCCCCGGAGCCGCCTTTCGAGCTGTTCCCAGGACGCTGGCCGCAGGAATATCGTCACGGCGTCGGGATACTTCTTCACCACGGCGGCCCCGCCCTGGATGTCGATTCCTAACACTACCCATTTTCCCGCCTGAAGACTAGGGAGCACCTCGCTTTCGAGCGTGCCGTACCAGTCGCCGCTGCCGAAGACCTGGGCACACTCTAGGAACTGGCCGGCCTGGCGGCGGCGGGCAAACTCCTCGGGCGTGAGGAAATGGTAGTCGACCCCGTCGATCTCGCCCGGCCGGGGGGGCCGCGTCGTCGCCGACACGCTCCGCGCCAATGGCAGGGGGCAGACCTCCAGCAGGCGGCCCAGCACCGTGGTCTTGCCCACTCCCGAGGGACCCGAAAGCACCACGATCTTGCCGGGCGGGCTGCCCATGGTCATTCGATGTTCTGGATCATCTCGCGGATCCGCTCCAAGGCCGTCTTGATCTGGATCACCTCGCGCGCGATCTCCACGTCGTTGGCCTTGGAGCCGATGGTGTTCGCCTCGCGGAACATCTCTTGGGTGAGGAACTCCAGCTTGCGCCCGCAACTGTCGGCCGACTCGATGAACCCGGCGAACTGATCGAGATGGCTTCTCAGGCGCACGACCTCTTCCGAAATGTCGCTCCGCTCGGTGAACAAACTCACTTCGCGAAGCAAGTCCGAAGGGTCCACCGTGATCTGATAGTCCTCCAGGGCCTTGCGGATGCGTTCCTCCAGGCGCATCCGGTACCCCTCGATGACCAAGGGGGCGCGGGCGGCGATCCGCTCCAGGCACTGGCCGACATCGCGGGCATTGGCCAAGAGGTCGGCCGCCATGGCCCGGCCCTCCTCGGCCCGCATGTGGTCCAGGTGCTCCATGGCCAACTCGATGGCCTGGCGGATCACAGGCCAATCGTCCTGAATCCGGGTTCCCTGCCCGCTGAGTTCTTCCACCACCCCAGGCAGCAAAAGCAGGGTCTCCAAAGGCACCCCTCCGTCCAGATTCCACTCCTGCCGGATGCTGTCGAGCTGTTTGCGATAACCGGCCAGCACCGACAGATTGATGCGGTAGTCCTCGGCCGTGCGGGCCCGGTCCACCCGCAGCGTGACCTGGATCGTGCCCCGGCGAATGCGCTGCCGGATCACCTCCTCGACCAGCGGCTCCAGCCCGGAGTAACCCTCGCTAGTGCGCAATACCAGCTTGAAATACCGGTTGTTGATGGTCCGGATTTCCACGGACACCGACAGGCCGTCGCGCTGGCACTGCGCTTCGCCAAAGCCTGTCATGCTCCGCAACACGGTACCTCTCCTGCCGCTGCCGGCCAGGGCTTATTGCGATTGCTGCGATCCGCCGCTCGGCTGGCTCTCACCCCCCGGCAAGTCGCCGCTGGGCTGCTCGGCAGGCCCCCCCGATTGGTCCGTGGAAGCCGGTGCCGTGGTGCCGGTACCTGGTTCTCCCGGCACACTGAACATCCCTTCGTGCAGCCGGCTGGAAGAGGCCCGGCTGAGCACCCCCACGCTGATAATGCAGACCAGAATCCACACCGCGGCCACCCCGATGGTGATCCGGGTGAACAGGTCGCCTGCCTTCGTGCCGAACGCACTCTGCCGGGCCGGGGGGCCGGGGGGGGCGGGGGGGGGGCGGGCGCGGGGGGGGGGGGGGGGGGGGGGGGGGGGGGGGGGGGGG
>JBBIQF010000109.1:2371-17347 GCA_037442445.1 Planctomycetaceae bacterium | reverse complement strand
CCGTCTTCGGCTCGCCCGGTCCCTCGGCGCCCGGCTCTTGGCCCTCGACTTCTTCCTCCGGGGGTGCGGAAATCTTCTTGCGTGCCTTGGGCTTGGCCGGCTCCATCTCCTCGAACGGGCTGGCCTCGGCGGCCAGATCGGCAACGTACTTGCGGTCCGCCTCGCTGAGCCTGGCCAGGGGGACGCTCCCCCGTTTGCCGTCGGCCCGCTCCAAAATGACCTTGCCGTCGCTGATTTCGACGAACTTGGCCTGGACCTTGTACTTGCCCGTTACGTCGCTCCAGGTCCGCATCTCCTGGGCCAGGACCGATGCGATCCACATTGCGGCGGCCGCCAGCACCGCCCCGCCAACCCACCAGCAAAGACCTCCCCCGCACACCATACGCTTGGTTTGAGTCGCCATAGCCCAACCCTTTCGCAACGAAGAGATACATCCCGCCTTGCGCCACTCGCTGGGCGTTGACCACCAGAAGGCCACCCGAATATAGCCACTCTGGTACCGGTGGTCAATCCCCCACCCAAGGAGGAAATCGGGGGTGGCTGAGCGCCTGCATGGCGGTTGGCACCGACTTGCAGAGAAGACTTGTCCGGCCTACGATGGCGCGGCGCCGGCAGCTTGCCCACAAGCATCGTGCCAACACCGCGATAGCCGATACGGAGGAAACCCATGCGTGCCGGTTGGGCTTGCGTTGTGGTGGTCGGCGGCGTGTTTGCCGTCGTGCCGGCCCGGGGTGCGCCGGCCGCAGGGGCCTCGCAGCCGGCGACTCTCAAACGGTCCAGCGCCTTCTACCCGGCCGCGGTGGTGGCGCGGACCAAAGAAAACGTGCGCAAAGAGCGTTGGGCCGCTGCGGTCCGCGACGCTCTGGTGGCCGCCGCCCAGCCGTGGATGAAACTCTCCGACGACCAGCTCTGGGAATTGGTCTTCGGCAACACGATCAAGCGGTCCTGGATGGTGTGGTCCAACGGGCATTGCCCGGCCTGCAAGAAGCCCGTCCCCATGTACCAGTGGCGGTGCGATGCGATGGCGCACCCCTGGAAAATGGAGTGCCCCCACTGCCACCAGCGGTTTCCCAAAAACGACTTTGCCGCATTTTATCGGTCGGGGCTGAACGAACAGGGGGTGTTCGAGCCTTCCCGGGCCGACAGGTCGCTGTTGTTCAATGCCGAGCACCCTGCGCCGGGCGACCCCCTGCGGAGCTTCGGCGTCGATGATGGCGAGGGGTATGTGGCCGATGGCCACCGTTGGCGCTTCATCGGGGCGTATCTCATTTACGGGCAGTGGAAGCAAGCCATTGTGGGGGGGGTCCGCAACCTGGCCGCCGCGTATGTGGTCACCGGCGATCCGGCCTACGCGCACAAGGCGGGGGTGCTCTTGGACCGTGTGGCCGATGTGTACCCCACCTTCGATTTCCGCCGCGAAGGGGTGCTGTACGAAGGGCCGGGCGTGGCCGGTTACGTATCGACGTGGCACGACGCCGCGGTGGAAGTTCGCGAACTGGCCATCGCCTACGATGCGGTGTTCGAGGCGATGGTCCGCGACCCGTCGCTTGTGGCGTTTCTGGCGGCCAAGGCCAAGGGCCATAAGCTGGCCAACCCCAAGGCCTCGGCGGAGGACGTGCAGCGGAACATCGAAGAGAGGATTTTCCGCGATACGCTGCGCAACCGGCCCAAGATCGAATCGAATTACCCCTCGACCGACATCACCGTGGTCATCCTCCACGCGGTGCTGGGCTGGCCCGAGAACCGAAAGGAGGTCGCCGCGATGGTCGATGCCGTGTTCCAGCGGGCCACCGCGGTGGACGGGCTTACCGGCGAGAAGGGGCTTGCGGGGTATTCGGCGATCGCCCCGCGGAGCATCGCCGAACTGCTGGGCCTGTTTTCGCGGGCCGACCCCCCGTTTCTGCGGCAGGTGCTCCAGCGCCATCCGCGCCTGCACGACATGTACCGCTTTCACCTCGATACATGGTGCCTGGGCAAGTACTATCCGTCGTGCGGCGATAGCGGCACGTTTGCCGCGCGCGTGGACCGATACGCAGGGTTGGCGTTCACCCGCAATCCCGGCATCGGCCCCTCCTCCTTTGCGTTCCTGTGGGACCTGTTCGAGGCCACCGGGGACCGGGACTTCGCCCGGTTGGTGTATGCCGCCAACGGCCACTCGGCAAGAGGTTTGCCCTACGACCTGTTCGCCGCGGATCCCGAGGGGTTCCGATCGCGGGTGCGAAGCGCGATGGCCCAGTTCCAGCCAGAAATCCGCTTGCCCAGCGTCAACAAGCCGAACTGGTGCCTGGCAATCCTCCGTTCCGGCGCCGGCGATGCCGAGCGGGCCGTTTGGCTGGACTACGATTCCGGCTTTGCGCACGGCCATGCCGATGCGATGAACCTGGGCCTATTTGCCAAGGGGTTGGACCTGCTGCCCGACTTCGGCTATCCGCCGGTGCAATACGGCGGGTGGGGTTCGCCCCGCGCGCGGTGGTACACGCAGAGTGCGGCCCACAACACGGTGGTGGTCGATGGCCAGAACAGCCGGCCGGGCCGCGGCTCGGCGACCCTCTGGGCCCAGGGGCAAGAGTTCCACGCCGTTGGAGCTTCAGCACCGGAGCTTGTTGGCGCGAAGCGGTTCGAGCGCACCGCCGCACTGGTCGACCTCTCCGAAAAGGATTTCTACGTCATGGACATTTTCCGCGTGCTCGGCGGCACCGAGCACACGAAGTTCGTTCATAGCAACTTCGGGCGGATCGAAGCCATAGGGCTTAGCCTATCCCCATGGGCGAGCGCCGAGTGGGGAGACCTCATGCGCAACTCCCGCCGGGATGCCTCTCCGCGCCCCGGCTGGAGCGTCCAATGGACGCTCGAGGACCGCTACCGGTACCTGCCCCCCGGGCGCCAAGTGCATTTGCGCTACACCGACCTGACCACCGCGGCCGAGGCGATTCTGGCCGAGGGTTGGGTAAACGCAGGGCTGTACGACGAAAACGCCGAGGCATGGATTCCGCGCGTCATGGTCCGCCGGAAGGCAGACAAAGCACCGCTGGCTTCGACCTTTGTGGCGGTGCTGGAGCCGTTCGACGAGCGGCCCAACCTTGCGGCGGTGCGGCGTCTGGGGGCCGTTCCCGAGAGCCAGCAGCAAGCGGGGAACAGCGCAGCCGCGGAACACGTCGCGGTAGAGGTTCGCCTGGCCGAGGGCGGCCGCGATGTCCTGGTGGCCGCCGATATCGGGCCTGCCGGGCCCGGTAGCCGCGGCGCCTCGCCCGCACCGCCAAAGCAGCGCGGATCGGCGGCACCCGTGCTGGTGGTTCAAGATGCAGGTATCCGTGTGGAAGCCGGGCTTGCGTGGATTCGTTTTGATTCGGCGGGCCGGCCAAAGCGTGTGGCCCTTTGCCACGGCCGGTCGCTGGCGGCCGAAGGTGCGGTGCTGCGCCTGCGCACGCCTGCCGATTACATCGAGGCATTATGGGACGGCCGGCGCTGGCAGGTGGTGGCCGGCCCTTCGGACGACGTGGAGCAATAGCCATGGCCAAGACGATGGGTGGGTGGATCGCGATCCTACTGGTGGCCGCGGCGGCGTGGGCCGCTCCGGCCGATGCGCCGGCCGATGGCCGGGCCAATGCACCGCCCGATGCGGCAACCTGGAAAGTCGGCCTGGCCCGCACGAAGATCACACCCCAAAAACTCTTTTGGATGGCCGGTTTCGCCGCCCGCACCCGGCCGGCCGAAGGCACGCTGCACGACCTGTGGCTGGCGGCCCTGGCGTTGGAAGACCAGCAGAGCCACGTGGGCGTGGTGGTTACCGCCGATCTGCTCGGGTTCCCCAAATGGCTATATGACAGCGTCTGCCGGCAGATGCGCACGCAGCACGGCCTAGAACGGGACCAGATCATGCTCTTGGCCTCGCACACGCATTCCGGCCCGGTGCTCCGCGACGCCCTCCAGGATATCTATCCGCTGGATGACCCGCAGCGGGCCCTCATCGCCGAATATTCGGCGTGGCTCGAACCGGCGGTGGTGGAGACGATGCGCCAGGCCCTGGCCCGGCGGACTCCGGCGACCCTCTGGGCTGGAGAAGGGATGGCCGGTTTCGCCCTGAACCGCCGCACCAACCGGGAGAGCGAATTGCCCGAGATGCTCCGGCGCGGCATCGCCCCCAAAGGCCCCAGCGACTTTGCCGTGCCGGTGCTGGCCATCCGCGAGCCCACGGGCCGGCTGCGGGCCGTGCTGTACGGGTATGCCGCCCATACCTCCGCGCTAAGCGGCTACCAGTGGTCCGGCGATTACGCCTCGTTTACGCGCATCGCCCTGGAAACCCGGCACCCCGAGGCCCTCGCCCTGTTCTTCCAGGGCTGCGGCAGCGACCAGAGCGCCGCGCCCCGCGGCACCCTCGAGCAATGCCGCAAACTGGGCGAGGAACTCGCCACCGCTGTCCAAAAGGTGCTCGACCAGCCCATGCGGCCGCTGGCCCCGCGCCTGGCCACCGCCCTGGAACTCATTCGGCTGGATTTCGGCGAGCAGCCGTCCGCCGAGCATCTGCGGGCGGTCGCCGGCCAAAGCGGCTATCAGGCCCGCTGGGCCAAGCGGCTGTTGGCCCAACTCGAAAGCGGAAAACCCTTCGCCACCGGCTACCCCGATTATCCGGTGCAGGCGTGGTGCCTGGGGGGCGACCAACTGTGGCTGGCCCTGGGGGGCGAGGTGTGCGTCGATTACGCGCTGGCCTTCAAGCGGCGTTTCGGCCCCCGCACCTGGATCGCCGGATATGCCAACGACGTGATGGCCTACATCCCCTCGCGCCGGCTGTGGGAGGAAGGCGGCTACCAGGCCGGCGCGTTCGAGGTGTACGGCCTGCCTGCTACGCGCTGGTGCCCCGATATCGAAGATCGCATCACCGCAGCCGCCGTCCGCCTGGTCGCGAAGGTCCGCCTGCGGCAGGAGTAACCGTTCACGGCCCGGGACGTTACCGGGCAACACGCAATTGGCTCGGCCACGACAGAGCGTGGCCCTCCAACTTGGAGGGACGCGCTATGTCGCGTCCGCCGGTCCCGCCGGCCTTTGCGCACCCCAAGGCTGGCAAGGAGTCCCGCCCGGCAAGGACAAACGTTTTTCGGGAGGCATTTTGATGACCGCAATGCGTTCCAACGGGGCCCCGGCAGGGGCACGAATCCGGCGACACATCCTGGGGGCGATTCTGGCTTTCTTTGCCGCGGCTTGGGCGGCCACCCCACCCCTGGCCGCGGAAAAACCCGCCAAGTCGCGGTTGGCGCTGGGCATGAACCTGGCCGGCCCGGCCGACTGGAACACCGAGTTGCCCTTCGTCGATGTCTTTCGCCTGTCGCGGCCATGGATCAGCCAGCAGAAAGGCCAGCCCTGGGGTAAAGGCCCGCCGCTGGAGCTGGACCCACACGGCTGGGTGCGGCGGTTGGAGCCCGATTGCTGGGCCGAAACGCTGGTGTGCACCATCGAGGGCGGGCATTACCCCTCAGGCCAGTACACCCTGCTCTACGAGGGCCAAGGCGAGATCACCGTCTCGGGCGCCGGCACGGTGGTCTCGCGCCAGGCCGGCCGGATGGTCCTCCAAGTCGATTCCCGCCGGGGCACGCTGTTCGTGCAACTGCGGAAAACCGATCCCCAGAACTACGTGCGGAACATCCGGTTGATTATGCCGGGGTTCGAGCAGACGTATTCAAAAGAGCCGTTCCATCCCGCTTTCTTGCAGCGGTGGAAGGGCATGGCGTGCTTCCGCTTCATGGACTGGATGGAGACGAACAACTCGCCCATCCGGCATTGGAACCAGCGACCCACGCCCCAGGATGCCACCTTCTGCCGCCGGGGCGTGCCGCTGGAATGGATGATCGATCTGTGCAACCGCCAGCAGGCCGATGCCTGGTTCTGCATGCCGCACCTGGCCGACGACGATTACGTGCGCAACTTCGCGCGGATGGTCAAAGCCCGGCTTGACCCGCGCCTCAAAGTGTACGTCGAATACTCGAACGAGGTGTGGAACGGCATCTTCCCGCAGCATCGCTGGGCAGGCGAAGAGGGCATGCGGCGCGGGCTGGCCCAAAAACCGTGGGAGGCGGCGTGGCGCTGGACGGCCCTCCGCTCGGTGGAAATCTTCCGCATCTGGGAAGGAGAGTTCGGCGGCCACCAGCGCCTGGTCCGTGTGCTGGCCACCCAGGCCGCCAACCCTTATGTCTCCGAACAGGTGCTGGCCTTCCAGGAGGCATATCGCCACGCCGACGCGCTGGGCGTGGCCCCGTACATCTCGTTCAACGTGCCGGCCCGCGGCAACCGCATCACCACCGCCGAGGTGGAACGGTGGAGCCTGGACCAATTGCTCGACCACGTCCAAGAGCATTGCCTGCCGCAAGCCATCCAGTGGATCGGCCAGCAGAAAGCCGTGGCCGACAAGTACGGCCTGGAACTGGTGGCCTACGAAGGGGGCCAGCACCTGGTGGGCGTCGGCGGCGGCGAGAACAACGAAAAAGTAACGGCATTGTTCCACGCCGCCAACCGCCATCCCCGCATGGGACAGATGTACAACCGCTACTTCGAGGCGTGGCAGCAGGCCGGCGGCAAGATGTTCTGCTATTTCAGCTCCGTGGGCCGATGGTCGAAATGGGGCAGTTGGGGGGCCCTAGAATACTACGACGACGACCGGGCCCGCGCCCCCAAGTTCCAAGCCATTCTCCGATTTGCCCGAAAACTGGGGCAACTGGGAACGGAGCGGGAATGATCCATCCTAAATGACGAATGACGAAAGACAAATGACGAAGGACGAATGAGCAATGACCAAGTACCAATGACCAAATCCCAATGACCGGGCACGTATCCGTACCTCTAGGTCCCAAACTTCAAGCCTCAAGTCCGAAGCCCCAAGTCCCAATGACCAACCACCGATGACAGATGCCAGGCCCCAGGTCCCACGCCCCCAAGTCCCCGGGCGGCTACTTGGAGAGGGCCCCTCGATTCGGGTAAAATGAGGCACTTTGCGGCAGTCCCGGGCCCCCGATGCCGGCCCGCCGCGGCCAGGCTGCGGGTCCCCGATGTTTCCGCGAGAAACTCCGTATGAGCAACCAGCCCGACCAGCGCCCCCAGGAGCAACCCCCCCAGGATTCTTCACCGGTGCCGGCGGAACCGGCAGACCCGCCGGCCGAGCCCTCGGTTTCCCCGTCGGCAGATCAGGCGGCGACCCCCCAGAACGGCGGTTCAACCGACCAGCCCGCTAGCCCGCCGCGACGCCGGATACTGATCGGTTCGCAGAGCGACCCGGCTGCCTACCGCGTCCGGCCCCGCAGGGACTGGATTCCGGTGCGGAAACAGGGGACCAAGACAGGCCCGAAGCCGCCGCCCGCACCCTCGGCAACGGAACCTGCCGCGCGCCCGGGGACGCCAGCCGCCGGGCCGGAGATTGCGCCGGCTCCAAGTTCCCTAGTTGCCGCTTCGGAACCGCCGGTTGCGGTACCAGCACCGGCTGAGCCCGCACCGCCAGCGGCGCCGGCCGCTGGACAGGCACCGGTGGAGCCCCAGGCCGCCAGTCCGGAAAGTCTATCCGCTCCGCAAATTCTAACTGCTTCACCACCTGTTGCCCCAACCGAAGCCCCGCCCGCCGCCGAGAGCGTCGCAACCGCGCCAGAGGCTCCCCCCGCTCCGGAAATTGTGGCTGCCCCGGTATCCCAGGAGGCCGCCCGCCAGCCGCCCCCGGCCGAACCCTCAGGCCCGGAAGAGAAAAAGCCGGCAGGCCGGGGCCGCCGCGATCGGCGTGAAGGCAACCGGGCCGAGCGTGTCCGCGACTTTGGCCCGGCCGTAACCCGAACTGTCGAACCCCCCAGTGTGCGCCAGAAGCTCTCTCCGGATCTCGAAGAAGAGTTTGCCCAGGCCCTCGCCGATGTGCCGTTGGACGAAATGATTACGGCGACGACCTCGGCGACCCGGCCGGTCCTGGAGCCCGAGTCGCGCCATCCGGCCACCATCATCGACGTGCGGCGGGATGACGTGTTTGTCGAACTGGGCAGCCGCGAGCAGGGGATCTTGCCGCTGAAATCCTTTGCCGAGCCCCCGCAGCGCGGACAGGCGGTCGAGGTCATCGTGCTTCGCTTCAACAGCGAAGACGGGTTGTACGAATTGGCGCTGCCGGGGGCGGCGGCCGAGGTGGGCGATTGGTCCAGCCTTTCGGAAGGGATGCTGGTCGAGGCCCGGATCACCGGCCACAACGCCGGCGGCTTGGAATGCGAGGTCAACCGCCTCCGCGGGTTCATCCCGGTCAGCCAGGTGGCGTTGTACCCGGACGAGAACCTGGCCGAGATCGTCGAGCAGAAGCACACCTGCCTGGTGCTCGAGGTGAACCCCCAGCGCCGCAAGCTCGTGTTGAGCCGGCGGGCGGTGCTGGAGCGCGAAAAGGCCGAGGCCCGCCAGAAGCTGCTCGATTCGCTGGCCCCCGGCCAGGTGCACGACGGCGTCGTCCGCAAGCTGATGGACTTCGGCGCTTTCGTGGACTTGGGCGGGGTGGACGGGCTATTGCACATCAGCCAACTGAGCTGGGGCCGCGTCAAGCACCCCAGCGAAGTCCTCGAAGAAGGGCAGCGGATCCGCGTGCGGATCGACAAGATCGATCGCGATACGGGCAAGATCAGCCTGGGCTACAAGGACCTGCTGGAAGACCCCTGGACCGCAGCCGACCGCAAGTACCTGCCCAACACGCGGGCTCATGGCCGGGTGGTCAAGATCATGGACTTCGGAGCCTTTGTGGAGCTGGAACCCGGGGTCGAGGGGCTGATCCATATTTCCGAACTCTCGCACAAGCGGGTGGCCCGGGTCAGCGACGTGCTCAAGGAAGGCGAGGAGGTGGACGTCATGGTCCTGGCGGTGGACATGCAGGCCCGGAGGATCAGCCTTTCGCTGAAGAACCTCACGCCGCCGCCGGAACCGGAGGCCACCCAACCGGCATCCGAAGGGGCGAAGGCCCCGGAGCCGCCGCCGGCCCCCAAACCCAAGAAACCCACGACGCCGTTGCGTGGCGGCATGGGCCGCTCGCCGGGAGGCGGGTTCTTCGGGCTGAAATGGTAGTTGGATATCGCGAAAAAGCCAGGCAGGCCAGACCTTGCGCTGCAGCCGTCCCAGCCCTTGTGGTGCAGCCGTCTCGGCTGCATGGTGGTGTGGCCGTCCCGGCTGCATTCTTGAGCACGGCCATGCCGGTCCGGCCTGAGGTGCGATCCCAAAGGTTTCTGTAAGGAGACGCAACATTGCATCCGACAGTGGCTCAGTGGGTGTCATCTGCGCCGGTACTGACCGATGGGGCCTGGGGCACCCAGCTCCACCAGCGCGGCCTGGAGGTAGGTGCCTGCCCCGATGCCTGGAACCTCACCCATCCGCAAGAGGTCGAGGCCGTCGCCCGGGCCTACGTCGAGGCGGGCAGCCAGATCATTCTGACGAACACGTTCGGGTCGAATCGGCTGGTGCTGGGCCGGCACGGCCTGGCCGATCAGGTTGCGGCCATCAACCGGGCCGGGGTGGAGATTTCGCGCCGGGCAGCCGCGGGGCGGGCCGCGGTCTTCGCTTCGGTCGGGCCGACCGGCGTGATGCTGATGATGGGCCAGACCCCAGCCGAGGAAATCCGCTCGGCTTTCGCCGAACAAATGCGCGCCCTGGCCCAGGCCGGCGCCGACGCGGTGGTGCTGGAGACGTTTTCGGACCCGGCGGAGATCGTCTTGGCCATCGCCGCCGCCAAAGAGGCCGGCCTGCCCGTGGTCGCCTGCATGGTTTTCGATTCGGGGAAGGACCGGGACCGGACCATGATGGGCACTACGGTCGGGCAGGCGGCAGAGCAACTGGCCCAGGCCGGGGCCGACGCCATCGGGGCCAACTGCGGCCAGGGGATCGAGGGCTTCGTGAAGATCACCGCCCGGCTGCGGGCCGCCACAGCGCTGCCCATCTGGATCAAGCCCAATGCAGGGCTGCCGGAGATCGTCGGCGGGCGCACGGTTTATGCCCAGACGCCGCAAAAGTTCGCCGAGGTGGCTGGCCAGGTTCTGGATGCCGGGGCCGATTTCATCGGCGGGTGCTGCGGCACCACGCCCGAGTTCATCCGTTGCCTGCGGGCCATGCTCGATTCCCGCAGGGTGCCGAAGGGGTAACCCGCCGCCGGCCGGCGATCGCCCGTTGGCCCTGCCGCCTGTTCCGCATGGCCTTCACGCCAGACCGCCTATGAACTCCCGCCAGCGTGTCCAATGTGCCCTGGAGCACCGCGAGCCGGATCGCGTGCCCATCGATCTGGGAGCGACCCGCCAATCGGGAATCGCCGCCTCGACGTACCATCGGCTCAAACAGCGCCTGGGCATCTCCACACCCACCCGCGTTTACGATGTGTACCAGATGCTGGCCGAGGTCCAGCGCCCCGTGATGGAACGGTTTGGGGTGGATGTGATCGGGTTGCATCGGCCGGCCGTGGCCTTCGGCATCCGCAACGAAAACTGGAAGCCCTGGCGATTATTCGACGGCACGCCGGTGGAGGTCCCCGGCGGCTTCAACCCCGTGGCCGAGGCCAACGGCGACCTGGTGATCGTCGATGCCCAGGGGCAGGCCATCGCCCGCATGCCGGCCGGGGGCTTTTACTTCGACCGGCTGGACAAGTATCCCGGGGCGGCCCATGTGGACCCCGAGACGTTCCAGCCGCCCCTGTTGTCGGCCGAAGAATGCGACCACCTGCACGCGCAGGCCGAGGCCTACGTCCAGAACACCGACCTGGCCATCATCGCCGCCATGGGGCCGCCGTACGAGCTGTTCTTCGGCCTGGGAACCGGCGACTTCGCGGCGTGGATGATCACCCTGGCCACCGAGCCGGAATACGTCCAAGCCCTCTACGAGCGCCTGGTCGAGGCGTGGCTGGAGAACCTGCGGCGGTTCGCGGCCGCGGTGGGCGACCGGGTGCAGATACTCCAATTCAACGACGACTTAGGCACGCAGGACGGCCCTTTCCTTTCGGTCCGCATGTTCCGCCAACGGATCATGCCGTACTACCAGCGGGGGCTCGACTGGGTGCACCGCAACACGCGCATGAAAGTCTTCATGCACAACGATGGGGCGATCTACGATTTCATCCCCACGCTCATCGAAATGGGGGTGGATATCCTCAACCCGGTGCAGACCACGGCCGCCGGCATGGACCCCGTGCGACTGAAACGCGAGTTCGGCGACAAGCTGGTGTTTTGGGGCGCTGCCTGCGACTGCCAGCACACCCTGCCTTTCGGCACGCCCGAGCAGGTAGCCCGGGAGGTGGAAGAGACCCTGCGCGTGTTCGCCCCCGGCGGCGGATACGTGTTCGCCCCGGTGCACAATATCCAGGCGGGCGTGCCGCCCGAGAATGTCATCACCATGTTCGACACGGCGCTATCGGCGGGGCGGTACCCTTGCCGGCCGGCCAGCCAGGCCAACCCGGCGTAAGGGGCGTGGTTGTGCCCTCGGCAACGGGCCCGCCGCCGCGAGCCCTTCCTTGATGGGCGGCGCCGTGGGGTGGGCCACGGCGTGCCGGCCATCGGCCGGCAAACAGCCCCCTCAGGCGGCACGCGGCGCGCCCGGCGCGAGTTGACGCCGGGCCGGGGGCCGGCTATGGTGGTGGACCGTAGCATGACTCGCGATGCTTGCTTGGAGGGTTTGCCATGCGCAGAAAGCGTCCGGATGCCAAACAGTCCGACCGCCGCACGTTCATGAAGGTTTCGGCCGGGGCGGCCGCCCTGGCAGGGCTGCCCCTGGTCCGCGGGGTGCACGCCGCCGGCAGCGATACCATCCGCATCGGCATGATCGGCTGTGGTGGCCGGTGCGGCGGGGCGGCGGCCGAGAGCATGAGCGTGGGCCCGTTCGTCAAGCTCGTGGCCATGTACGACGTGTTCGAGGACCGCCTCCAGGCCAAACGCAAACTGCTCAAGCAGCAGTTCCCCAACCAGGTCCTGGTGGACGACGACCACTGCTTTACCGACTTCGGCGGCTACCAGAAGGTCATCGACAGCGTCGATGTGGTGCTGATCGCCTGCGCCTCCAAGTTCCACCCCATGTATTCCGAGGCGGCGGTCAAGGCCGGCAAGCACGTGTTCGTCGAAAAGCCCCACGGCATCGACCCGGTCGGCTGCCGGCGGATGCAGGCCGCCTGCGACCTGGCCAAGCAAAAGGGCGTAAGCCTGGTTTCCGGCCTCCAGAGCCGCTTCCACCGCGGCTTTCAAGAGACGGTCAAACGCATCCACGACGGCGCTATCGGCGACGTGGTGGCCATCCAGTCGATGTTCCTCAGGGCACCGTACCAGACCGTCTCCCGCAACCCCAAGTACACCGAGACCCAGTACCAGTTCAGCAACTGGTACCACTTCTGCTGGCTTTCGGGGGATGATGTGACGCAGTCCCTGGTGCACAACCTGGACCGCGTGGCGTGGATCATGCACGAGAAGATGCCCAAGTGGTGTTTCGGCCTGGGCGGGCGATCCAGCTCCTTCGGCGAAGTGTACGGCGACATGTTCGACCACCACACGGTGGTGTACGAATACGACAACGGGCCGCGGGTGTACGCCCTCTGCCGCACCCAGGTGGGCTGCTACGACAATGCCACCGACGTGATCCTCGGCAGCAAGGGGCGGTGCTACCTGGGCGAGTGCCGCATCGAAGGCCAGACCAAGTGGCGCTTCGAGGGGCCGCACAACAACCCCTATGTCGAAGAGCAAAAGGCGCTCATCGAATCGGTGCGCAATGGCAAGCCCATCAACAGCGGCTACCACATGGCCAATAGCACGCTGTTTGCCGTGATGGGCCAGGTGGCCTGCTACACCGGCAAGCCCATCACCTGGGAGGAGATTGCCAAGTCGAACCTCCAGTTCGGCCCGCCGCCCGAACAGTCCACCTTCGAGACGCCGCCCCCGACCAAGCCCGACAAGACCGGCAACTACCCCTTGCCCGTGCCGGGCGTGACCAAGCTGCTGTAGCCGGGAGCAGGGAGCACGGAGCAGGGAGCAGGGGGGGGCCGAGAACGGGCCGCCGGGTTCATCCCGGCGTCCCCTCTGGACTCGCATCCGGCGCTTGGCATCGGGGGCAATAGAACGTGGATCGCTGCGCCTGCACCATGCGCACAATCCGGGCCGCGCGGCACCGCCGGCACATGTGCCCTGCGCGCTGGTACACGGCGTGCCGGGCCTGGAACCGCCCCGGCCGGCTAGCGGGTGTGCCGTAGGTGCCGTCGGCCAGTGTCGAGCCTTCCAGCCGAATGGCGGCAGCCAGCACGCGGCGCACGGCGGCGTGCAAGCGCCGCCATTGCGGCGGGGCCAGTTGGCGGCACGGCGTGGCCGGATGGATGCCGGCCCAGTAGAGAATCTCGGACGCATACAGGTTGCCGATGCCCGCCACCACCCGCTGGTCCATCAGGGCCACCTTGATGGGCCGCCGGCTCTTGGCCAGCCGGGTGCGGAGTTCCGCCGGTGAGATTTCCAGGGCATCGGGCCCCAATCGGTGCGGGCCTAGCTCGCCATCGAACTCTTCTTCCGAAAGCAGCCGCACCACCCCCAAGCCCCGCCAGTCCCAAAAGTACAGCCGCGGCCACCGCCCCCCGGCCAGTTCCATCACCAGGCGCAGGTGTTGTTGGTCGGGCGGGTCGGCCACGAGCACTTGGCCCGTCATGCGAGGCTCGATGACCAGCCGCCGGCCAGAACCCAGGACCAGCACCACCCGCTTTCCCCGGCGGGTTACCGCAACGATAGTGTCCCCGCAGAGGCGGCGGGCCATCAGGCTGGCCGAGGGTCTCAGCACGATCGGCCGGAGCCGCGACCGCGGAAAACGCACCGCCAGGATGCGGCAGCCACACACCCCGGAAATGCCGCGGCACATCGTTTCGACTTCGGGCAGTTCGGGCATGCCAGAGCAACGAGAAAGGAAGGGCGAAGGGGCAAGGACCAATGACCAAATGACCAATGACGAATCACGAATGACGAATGAACAATGACCAAGCACCAATGACCGAGGACTCGTCAGGGGCTTTTGGACACCCATGCTGCGGGGTGGTTGGCCCGCTGTAGCACGCGCTGGGGCACCGGGCCGCATGCCGCGTTTCACCGCGCCGGGCAAATCAGTATACTTGTTCAGAGAAGAACCGGCGCGGCCGGAAGCAGTGGTCTCCATGGTTAGTCATCCACAGGAGTCTCGGGCGATGGCGGCAATGTGGCGCTTCGCGCTGGCCTTGGGCATTATTCTGGGATGGGCGGTGCCAGCGAGGGCGGCGGCCAGCGAAGGCCAGGCCGACCTCGACCAGGCCACCCAGCTCAAGCTGGAAGCCAGGACGCTGACCGACCTGGGCGAAGTCATCCGCCTGTGCGAAAGCGCCCTGCGCAAGGGCCTCGATGCCGAGAACCGGGCGCTGGCCAACCAACTGCTGGTTGCCACGCTCATCCAGCGCGGCACGCAGGTGGCCCGCATGATCTTCGAGGACCGCACGGACCCCAAGTGGACCGAGTACCGCCGGCGGGCATTGGAGGACCTCCAGCGGGCGGTCAAGATCGATCCCCAACAGCCCGAGGCCTTTTTCCGGATCGCCCAGTTGCAGTTCTTGCCCGGCGGCGATGCCAAGCAGGCGGCCGAGGCCTTGGACCAGGCCATCCGCACCAGCAAAGACCAGCCGCTGTTGCGGGCGCAGGCGCTGGTGATCCGGGCCACTCTGGAGCAAGACCCGGCCAAGAAACTGGCCGATTTCACCGAGGCCATTTCTGCCTCGCCGAGCGAAGTGTCGGCCTTGCGCGGCCGGGGCATGGTGTACGTCCAGCAGGGGAAGTTCCAGGAGGCGCTTGCCGATTTCGACCAGGCGCTCAAACTCGTCCCGGATCATGTGCCCACCATCGAGGCCAAGGCGGCCACGCTGGCCCGGCTCAAACGGTTCGACGAGGCCCTGGCCCTGTTGGAACAGGCGAGGAAACTGGCTCCCGATTCGGTGGAGCCGCTGGTCGAGCGGGCCCGGGTGTTCGAGTT
>JBBIQF010000109.1:0-2361 GCA_037442445.1 Planctomycetaceae bacterium | reverse complement strand
GGAAAGCTGCTTGTCCATCTCGATCCCTTCAAGGCGGCCGCCCTGGCCGACCTCAACGAGGCCGAACGCCTCGATCCCGGCAACCCGGTGGTGCTTTTGCTGCGGGCCGATATCTACCGCCAGATGGAAGAGTACGAAAAGGCGATGGCCGATCTGGACCGGGCCCTGCGCCTGCGGCCGGGGTTGGACATGGCCCTTCGGTTTCGCGCGGCGCTACTGGCCGATCAGGGCAAGTATGCCGAGGCCATCGCCCAGCTCGAAGCCCTGGCCGCCAAGTCGCCGGAGGATTTCGAGACCCGCATGCAACTGGCCTACCTCTACACCTTGGATCGCAAGCAGCAGAAGTCGATCGAAATCTTCACCGAGATCCTGCGCAAGGACCCCAAGAACGCGGCGGCGCTGCGCGGCCGGGCGGATACGTATCTGGGCATCGGCAAGCACGCCGAAGCCATCGCCGACTACGAGCAGGCGGTCAAGCTGCAGCCGGACGACCCGGGGATCCTCAACAACTTCGCCTGGGTGCTGGCCACCTCGCCCAAAGACGAACTCCGCAATGGGCGCCGGGCACGGGAAATGGCCGAGCGGGCCTGCAAACTGACGGAGTACAAACAGGCCCATATCCTCAGCACCCTGGCGGCGGCCTATGCCGAGATTGGCGATTTCGACAATGCCCGCAAGTGGTCCGAAAAGGCGGTCGAATTGGGCAGCGACGCGCAGAAGGCCGCATTGCGCAAGGAGCTGGAAAGCTATCTGGCGCGCAAGCCGTTCCGCGAGCTGAAGACCGGCAACGAGCCGGAGGACCAACCCAAGCCCCGCCGTCGGCCAAAACCGGCCGCGCCTGCCAAAGAGGCCGCGGCGCCGGCCGGCAAACCTGCCCCACCCGCCAAACCCTGATCGCGGGCCTTGGCCCGCACCGGGCGCATATCCCTCGTCTGGGTGGCGCACGCAGGCAACAGGGGTTCTTATGGAGCGGTTTCTCATGAAGCGTCGGCAATTCCTTGAGGCGGGGTTGATGGCCGGGGCGGGTATTCTGAGCGAGGCGGCCTCGCTACCCGCGGGGGACGCGCCGCCGGCCGGCCGGCCAACCCAGCCAGCGGTCCCCGCCCCGCTCCGGTCCCCGTCCCCCGGCGAGGCCATCCACGTGGCCTTAATCGGCGCGGGCGTGCAGGGCCGGGCGTTGCTCAACGCCGCGGCTGCCATTGAAGGCGTCCGCTTTCGCGCTGTGTGCGATATCTGGAAATATGCCCGGCGTGCCGCGGCCAATCTCTTGGAAGCCTACAAGCAGCCGGCCGCGGAATACGCCGATTTCCGCGAGATGCTGGCCCGCGAAAAAGGGCTTCACGCGGCCATCGTAGCCACCCCCGATTTCCTCCATGCCCCGCACACCATCGCCTGCCTGGAAGCAGGATTGCATGTCTATTGCGAGAAGGCGATGGCCACCTCGCTGGAGGCCGCCCGGGCCATGGTCCAGGCGGCGCGCCGCACCGGCCGGCTGCTGCAAATCGGCTACCAGCGCCGCAGCAACCCCCGCTACCGCCATGTATGGCAGAACCTGTTGCAGAAGGCCAAACTGACCGGCCGACTGACCCACATCGCCGGCCGATGGTTCCACCCCGTGCGCGAGGACGCCGGCTGGCCGCAACGCTTCGCCATGCGCGATGACGAACTGGCGCGCTACGGCTACCGCAACATGCACGAGCTGCGCAACTGGCGCTTTTTCAAGCACCTGGGGGGCGGCCCCTTCTTCGATTTCGGCGCCCACCAGGCCGACGTGGCCGGCTGGTTCCTCGGCGCGCTGCCCACCTCGGTCATCGCCGCAGGCGGCGTGGACTACTATTCGGGGCACCAATGGGCCGACAATGTTACGGCCCTGGTGGAATATCGCACCCCGGCCGGCACAGTGCGGGCGGTCTTCGAGGTGCAGACCACGACCAGCGGGGGCGGGCAGTGCAGCTTCGAGCATTTCATGGGCGTGGACGGATCGATCCAGATCTCCGAAAACCCCAAGTGGACCCGCGTGTACCGCGAGGCCCACATTCCCGACTGGGATACGTGGGTGCGGGCCGGCTACCTGGCCGCCCCGCTAAGCGCCCCGACGCAACCTGCCACCAGCCAAGAGGTGCACGTACGCGAGACAGGGGTGGTGGTGCCCTACGAACTGCCGGTGGTCGTGGACAAGCCCCATCACCAGCCGCACTTGGAGAACTTCTTCGACGCCATCCGCGGCAAGGCCCCCCTGAATTGCCCCGCCGAGGAAGCCTTCCGCACCGAGGTCGTGGTGCACAAAGTGAACGAGTCGCTGGCCACCGGCCAGCTCCTCCGCTTCCGCCCCGAGGATTTTCAGATATAGTAGCGATAAGA
>JBBIQF010000108.1:8413-17582 GCA_037442445.1 Planctomycetaceae bacterium | reverse complement strand
TGTTTACCCGGCTGGAGGCCATTGCCCGGCAGATGGACGTGGCGGTGGTGGCCGACGGCTCCAATCGCGACGATCACAGCGAGCACCGCCCAGGGCTGCGTGCCGCGCGGGACCTGCGCGTCCGCAGCCCGCTGGCCGAGTGCGATCTGACCAAGGCCGAAATCCGCCAGCTTGCCGCCCACTGGGGTATTCCCATCTGGGACAAGCCTGCCACCCCCTGCCTGAGCAGCCGGGTGGCTTACGGCGAGCAGGTGACGACCGGGCCGAACGCTTCCTCCGCAGCCGCGGCTTTGTCCCCTTGCGCGTCCGTTACCATCGGGGCGATGTGGCCCGCATCGAGGTGTCGCCGGAGATGCTTCCCCGGCTGATCGAGCCGGAGTTCCGCCGCGAGGTCGTGGCCGAACTCAAGGCAGCCGGGTTCAAGTACGTGGCCCTGGACCTCGAGGGTTTCCGCTCCGGCAGCTTGAACGCTTTGCTTCCGGTGGAGAGCCTTCAAATCGCCGGCTCGACGTCATCGGCGTAGCCCTTTAGGCGGGTAGCCCTTTAGACGGCTTGCTAGGAGTGGGCGGTTAGCTTTTTGCTCCGCCGAAGCCGCCACCGCAGTCCTAACCCTGCGGGGCGTGGCGGTGTGGCACGCGTTGCTCGCCCCGAAGGCGGCCTCGTTGGACGGCCCTGCGGGGCGTGCCACGGTTAGCACGGCGGTTGCCAATCGGCGCGGTGCGCGGTTTACTTGCGGTTTTTCGGGCCTTCCGCGGAGGGGTCATCGTGGCCATGTTCCCGCCGGTTCAGAGTTCGGTCTCGTTTCCCCGGCTCGAAGAAGAGGTCATCCGCTTCTGGAAGGAGCGGCGGATTTACGAGAAGTCGCTCGAGGGCCGGAGCAACGGGCCGGCGTTCGTATTCTACGAGGGCCCCCCGACGGCCAATGGCCTGCCCCATCCGGGGCATTGCCTCACCCGCGCTATCAAAGACCTTTTTCCCCGCTACCGCACCATGCGCGGCTATCGGTGCCTGCGCAAGGCGGGCTGGGATACCCACGGCCTGCCCGTGGAGGTCGAGGTGTGCAAAGAACTGGGCATCCACGCCAAGGAGGAGATCGAGCGCTACGGGGTCGAGCCCTTCGTCCGCCGCTGCCTGGAAAGCGTTTTCCGATATACGCGCGAGTGGGAAGAGCTGACCGAACGCCTGGGGTTCTGGATCCACCTGGACGACGCCTACGTCACCTACCACCAGAGCTATGTGGAAAGCGTGTGGTGGGCGCTCAAGACGCTGTTCGATCGCGGGCTGTTGTACCAGGGGCATAAGATCGTCTGGTGGTGGGCGCAAGGGGGTACGGCCCTTTCCGCCGGCGAGGTGGGCCAAGGATACCGCCAGGTGGCCGATCCCAGCGTGTACGTCCGCTTCCCGCTGGTCGATGAGCCCGAGGTAGATCTATTGGTGTGGACCACCACCCCCTGGACCCTGCCCAGCAACCAGTTCGCTGCGGTCAAGCCCGATATCGACTACGCCCTGGTCACTGGCATCCAACCGGGGCGGAAGATGATCGTCGCCGCGGCGCTGGTCGAAACGCTTGCCGCCAAGCTCGGCCGGACGTTGGCCGTCGAGCGGGTGTTCCGCGGCCAGGCCCTGGTGGGCAAGCGCTACCGGCCGCCGTTCGATTGCTATTACCGCACCCTGGGCGAGGCGCAAGGCCGGTTGAAGTCGGGCGGCAAAGAGCACGTGGCCTGGCGCGTCGTGGCCGCCGATTTCGTCACCACCGACACCGGCACCGGCGTGGTGCACCAGGCGCCGGCGTTCGGCGAGGTGGACTACGACGTGCTCCTGGCCGAGCAGGCCCGATTCGCCGAGGGCGAAGGGCCCACGCTCCTGTGCGCCGTGGCCCCGGATGGCAAGTTCACCGCCGACGTGCCCGAGTACCAGGGGATGTGGGTCAAGGACGCGGACCGCGAAATCATCCGCCGGCTGCGCCAGGAAGGCACCCTGGTCCATCAGGAGCAGTACCTGCACGAGTACCCCTTCTGCTGGCGTGCCGAAGAGGACCCGCTGATCCAGTACCCCCGCAAGAGCTGGTTCATTCGGACCACGCTATTCAAGGAGCGGATGCTGGAGAACAACCGGCGGATCGGCTGGTACCCCGAGCACATCCGCGTCGGGCGTTTCCGCAACATTCAGGAAACCAACGTCGATTGGGCTTTGTCGCGCGAGCGGTTCTGGGGCACGCCGCTGCCTATCTGGGTGTGCGAGGAGACCGGCTACATGGAGGCGGTGGGCAGCTACGCCGAACTGCTGGCCAAGCCGGGGGTGCAAGGGCTCGAGGTGTGGGAACAGGCCAAGCGGGCCGACCCGTCGCTCTCCGAACACCTCAAGGTGCACAAGCCCTATATCGATGCCATCACCTATGATTCGCCCCGGGCGCCGGGCAAGCGGATGCGCCGCGTGCCCGAGGTGATCGACTGCTGGTTCGACTCGGGAGCCATGCCGTTCGCCCAATGGGGCTATCCCCACCAGCCCGGCTCGCGCCAGCGCCTGGCCGACCAGTTCCCTGCCGACTTCATCAGCGAGGCGTTGGACCAGACGCGGGGGTGGTTCTATAGCCTGCTGGCCATCAGCACGCTCTTGTTCAGCGGCGAAGAGGGGCAGCCTGCGGCCAAGCCGGCCGAAGCCTTCGGCCGCAGCGACACCCCCAAGATCGCCTATCCCCACCCCTATCGCAACTGTGTCGTCCTGGGCCTGATGTTGGGCGAGGACGGGCAGAAGATGTCCAAGAGCAAGCGCAATTACCGCGAGCCGGACGAAATCTTCGCCCGCTACGGCGCCGACGCCTTGCGGTGGTACTTCTTCGCCAACCAGCCCCCCTGGAGTTCCATCCGCTACAGCGAACAGGCCATCAAGGACAGCATCCCCGAGTTCCTGCTGCGCCTGTGGAACGTGTACAGCTTTTTCGTGATCTACGCGAACATCGACGGTTTCGACCCTGCGGCGGCCATTGCCGGACCGCCCGGCGAGTTGGATGCCGCTGTCTTGGGCACCGCGGCGGCCTACCGGGTCACCCGGGAAGGGAATGGAAAGGCGGGCCAGCCGGTCGAAGTGGGCGGCTATCGGCCCACTGCCGTGCGCAGCGAACTGGACCGCTGGATCCTCAGCGAGCTGAATCGCACCGCCGCCGCGGTCGTCCAGGCCATGGACGGCTACGACAATTTCACCGCCTGCCAGCGCCTGCACGAATTCGTCGATGCCCTGTCGAACTGGTACGTCCGGCGCAGCCGCGACCGGTTCTGGAGCGGCGTGGCCTCGCCCGACAAGTGGGATGCCTACTGGACCCTGTACGAGTGCCTGCTGACCACGGCCAAGCTCATCGCGCCGTTCGTGCCGTTTTTGGCCGAGACGCTCTGGCAGAACCTGGCCGTGGCCCCGTTCCAAAACCGGGGGGGCGTGGCCGAGAGCGTCCACCTGTGTACCTATCCCACCGGCGATGGGGCGGTGGTGGACGAGGCATTGTCGCGTCGCATGGCCCTGGTGCGGCAGATCGTATCGCTGGGGCGCAGCGCCCGCATGGCGGCCCGCCAAAAGGTCCGCCAGCCGCTCCCCTTGGTCGAAGTGGTGCTGACCAACCCCGCCGAACGGCCCTGGCTTGAAGCCCACGCGGCACTGATCCTGGACGAGCTGAACGTCAAGCGCCTGGAGTTTGCCGATCGGGCCGAACAGTACGTCCAGTACACCGTGCTGCCCGACCTGAAGCGCCTGGGCCCCCGCTTGGGACGCCGCCTGCCCGAGTTGCGGCAAGCCCTGGCCCAATGCGAGCCGGCCGATCTGCTGCGAACCCTCCAGTCCCAGGGCCAGGCCACGGTGTCGCTGGCCGACGGCCCGGTGACCCTCCAGGCCGACGATATCCAGGTCCGCCTCCAGGCCAAGCCCGGCTGGACCGCCGCCCAGGGCAAAGACGCGGTGGTGGTCCTCTCCACGGAACTCTCGCCGGAACTGGTCGCCGAGGGACTGGCCCGCGAGACCATCCACATCATCCAGAACCTGCGCAAAGAGATCGGCTGCCAATACACCGACCGGATTCGTATCACGGCGGTCAGCCCCTGCGAAGAACTGCGGCAGGCCTTGCTGGCCTTCCAGGACTACGTGAAGCGCGAGACCCTGGCCGTGGACCTCCGCCTGGCGGCTTCCGAAGATGCGGGCAAGACGTGCGCCGACCACCGCTTCGAGACCACGATCGGCACAGCGCCGTTGGTGGTCTACCTGAGTCGCGAAACGGGGACGTAGCTCGTTTTTTGCCGGTCGTGCACTCCCGTTAGCCGGAAACCTCGTGAAAAAACCAGCTACGTCCCCGTTCCGAGGCCAGACGCAGCGGCGACACCTCGTGGCTCCGAGGGAGTTACGCCAATAGAATGAGCGTGCGCTAAGCCGCAAGCGAGGAGCCCAGAGGCGTCAGACGGCCCATGTCAAGAACGAGTTCGGCGAAGGAGGCGAAGCGATGTCGGAGCCGAGAGTTCTGCCCGAGTTGCGGGTCATTCTGGAGCGCGTACCGTCCGGTCAGCGCGCTGTATTGCTCGACTATCCTGACAATCTCGGCCTGCGCACCAAGCTGGGGGGCGAGCCCGACTGGATCCAGGGCCCCGAGGTTCCCGACTGTCCGTCCTGCGGACAAGCGATGACGTTTGTTGCCCAGATAGACTCCGTAGAGCACGATTCGCCGCACAACCCTTTGCGGCGAGCCTGGCCGGAGGAGCAAGTCTATATGTTCGGCGATGTGGGCATGATTTATGTTTTTTTCTGCTTTGATTGTTGCGAGCCAGCCTGCGTTCATCAGTGTTATTGAGCTGCCCCAATGAGACGGGGAAGGCGCTTGTTTTTCGGCGGTCGAGCACTCCCGTTGGCCGAAAACCACGGCAAAAACGAGCTACGTCCCCGTTTCCTACTGGCCCTGGTAGCCGGGCTGGAGCCAGCGGGGTTTCCACTCGGGAACGTCCGCGGGGGCCACCGGGCTGCTGGCCGGCGGTGTTCGCGTGCGGTCAGCCAAGGTGAGCGCTGTGGCCGGCTGGGCCGTGCCAGGCGGTTGAAGCGAACTTGCCGCCCGCAGCCCACCTAGCGCATGGGCCACGTCGCGGCTGGCGCGAAGTTGCCGGAGAAACTCGGGCGACGCCCGGTCCAGGACCACGATCTCGCTGGGAGCATCGGGCTTGTCGCGCTGGCGGATGACGCAGATGACTTCGGCCCCTTGGGCCTGGCGGCGGCGGATCTCGTCGAGCGTGGCCTTTTCCTCAGGGGACAGGGTTTGTGAGCCCGGCGTGGCCGCGCTGGCCGGTACCGTTGCGGAGCCTCGGTCGGTAAGCCCCAAGGGGGGCTGTGGCGTGCCGCGGACCAGGTCGGTCGGCCGCACCATCTCGGCCGGCGGAGGCATCTCTTTGGGCATGTGGGGTGGGTTGACCGCCACCATCGGCCCGGCCGACAGCGGCGTTTCTGAAGGCTCGCGATAGACAAACGCCAGGTCCGCCCGGTCCAGCTCCTTGTGGATGGCTTGCAGAGCGGCGTAGAAGCCTTCCTTTTCCTCGGGCAAGGCGGCATTGCAGACGCCAATCACGAGGCCTTCAGCACTGAACAGGCCGCCGCCGCTGCGCCCCTCGACAGGCAGTCCGGTGGCGGTGAGGTTCGGAGGGCCCAGGAAGCGGTCCAAAGCGGTAATCACCCCGGAACGCACGGTTGGCGGTGCACCGCCGTCGCAGCCGGCACTGTACACGCGGGCACCTTTCACCAGGCGGTAATGGGGCGGAGCGACCTGTGCCGTGCGCACGGGCCGGCTGGGCCGGATGCTGACCAACCCCAGATCGCAGTCGGTATCGAAGTGGACCAGGGTGCCCGGCAGCTTCTCTTGCGCATAGGGGGCGAAGATGTCGACTTCGATGCGGCCTTTGCCCTGCGAATCGCGAAACAAATGCCCGCAGGTCAGCACCAAAGCCTCGCCCCGGCGCGCATCGATGAGGGTTCCGGAACCGCAGGACTGGCCGGTGGCGTGCTGCACGCGGATACGCACCGTGGCTGCGATGAGATCGGCCTCGGTGGGCTTTTCCGCAGAGGGGGGTGGCCGGTCGGGATTGACCATGCGCCAGCCGGGCAGCGGGGCTTGGCTTGTTGCCGTGTCGCTCGCAGGGGCGGGTTGGGCAAGCAGGTCGGCAAGCGGCGGGGCGCTGCGGACCGCCGGCAGATTGCCCCCGGAACCCGCTGTACCGGCGGCGGTGGCGGGCGACGGTTCGGGGCTAGCACTGCGGGCAAGGGCCAGCATACGCTCCAGTTGCGTCTGGCTGGCCATGCCCACCTGCCGAGCGACCTCCCGGCCGTTGACCAGCATCACGAAGCAAGGTACGGCGCTGACGCCGAAGCGGGCCGCTGTGGCAGGTTCGCGCGAAACCTCGATGTGCCGGATGGGATGCCCCCCGGCTGCCAGGCGCTGCACCACCGGCGCCATCTGCCGGCAAGGCCCGCACGACTCGCTATAGAAACTCAACAGGACGGTGTCATCGCTGGCCGACAAGGCCAGCCCCACCAAAAGGGTATAGAATGCGACCATTGCGTCCGCCTCCTGCGGCCGTGGCGAACAGAAGAGGTTTGCGGGCGACCTCCCTGTCGCTTCCCAGGGCGAGTTGCGCCGTGTCGAGCGGGCCCGGAGGGCGGCACCTGTGGCGGCCATCCTAAGCAGGCCCTGGCAAGCCAGCACAACCTGCGCATCGGTGGAATCGTGATGCGGGCCGGACCAAACCACGCACCCCCGGCGCGGGCAGATATGCGGGAACCCGCCAGCCGGCAACGCCTGGCTGTCCATTGACCGCTCGCAAGGCCGGCATTGTGCCCGGATTGGCCAATCGTGGCAATCGCAATTTTTTTGGAAGGCAGGCCTTGGGTACTCAAAACGGGTGGTTAGCAGGCCGAAAAGCACTTCGACTTGTGTGTCCAATGACCAGCCCCGGCGAAATCGGGGTGCCGGATGGAGCGCGGCAAGGGCATGGCCACCGGCTGGGCGGCTGCACAAGCTACCCTGTGTGAGGGTTGCGGCCTATAATCCAGCGATGAGCGGCCGCGGGTGCTCCCCCGCTTCGAGCCCCTTGCATTGGTGCCGCTCTCGTCCATCCTCGGCGCACCAGCGCATCCCCAATGGCACGCACTTCCTCGGATGTCCATCGGCCCGCCTTGCCCCTGCGAATCCTATGGCGGGTTTATGCCTTCTTGGCTTCCCTTCGATTGGCGGTGCTGCTGATTGTGGCGTTGGTGGTGGTGCTGGCCTGGGCCACCGTCATCGAGCAGCGCTACGGCGGCAAAGCGGCGTGGTTTGGCATTTACGGGGCCTGGTGGTTTTCCGCTTTGCTGATCCTGTTGGGGATCAACGTGCTGGCCGCGGCGCTCATCCGTTTTCCTTGGAAGCGGCATCAGACCGGTTTTGTGATCACGCATTTGGGTATTCTGGTGCTGTTGGCCGGGTGCCTGTTGAGCCGCATCGGCGGGATCGACGCCCAGATGCCGATCTACGAGGGGACGCGGGCGCATCGCGCTTTCGAAGATGTCCAGCGGCTGGAGTTGGCCATCATTCCCTCCGGCGAAGGTGCAGCCGGGCAGCCGCAGGTGGTGTCCATCCCCTTTCAGCCGGGGCCTTTCAATTGGGCCGATTATGCGCAGCTTTCGTGGTTCCCGTGGGCCTTTGCGCCGCGGGACCGGGGTGTGCTTTACGACCGGGAGGGCATTCGGATCGAAGTGTTGGACTACTGTAGCGATGCGGAGTTCGAGGCGTTTGAGGAGAACCAGCCGCCCCTGCGCTTGCGGGTCAAAGTGCCTCGGGCCGGGCAGGAGCCGGCCGGGGACCAGGCCCAGCCCTCCGGCACACCCACGTGGCAGGATGTGGGACTGGTGGCGGCCCCGCATGGCCAGATGGACGGC
This sequence comes from Planctomycetaceae bacterium, assembly GCA_037442445.1. Taxonomy (GTDB): domain Bacteria; phylum Planctomycetota; class Planctomycetia; order Pirellulales; family Thermoguttaceae; genus JANLFZ01. Next base: position 9,656 of record JBBIQF010000108.1, on the reverse strand, counting down.
CGCAACCGGGCCTCGCTGCCCGGCGGCCGGCAGATCGTATTCTGGCTGGCCCGGACCCATGCCGAGACGCAGGCATTCCTCGATAGCCGGCCCCAAGGTCCTTTGGGCGAGCAAGGCCGGCTGGTGCTGCACGCCGCAGGCCAGCGCTTCGAGTTCGACGTGGAGAGCCTGGCCACGGGGCAGCGCGTGCCGCTGGGCGATACCGGGCTGGAGCTGGAGCGGGCGGCCTTGAGCCGGCGGTTCCTGGCGGCCGACTTGCCCATTTTGGACCTGCGGATTCGGGCCTCGGACGGAACGGCCCAGCGGATGCTGATCATGGCCGATGCCCCCGAATTGAACCAGCAAGACCCCGAGCACGGCGTGTACGCCACCTATTGGCGGGGCATGCGCCAGGGCCAAGCGCCGGCCGTGCATTCGGTGGGAGGGCCCCGCGTCGATGTGCTTCAAGGGGCCGACCGCCGCTTGTACTACCGCACGTGGAACGCCGGGCGCATCGAGGGGCCCGCCCCGCTGCCCGACGACGGCTCGGTGGTGGTAGCCTTTGGGGGTTCGCCCCAGGAATTGCCCCTGGCGGTCGAGCGGTTCGTTCCCCAGGATCGCCCCGGCCAGCGCATGGTGCCCCTTCCCTTTGTCGCCAAGAAGTCGGCCGGCGAGAAGACCCGCCTGGTGCGGCTCCGCATGACGGTGGACGGGCAGACCGAAGATTTCTGGCTGGAAGGGCTGTCGTCGTTCCAAGCCACGGCCAATGCCGTGCCGGAGCAGAAGCTGGTGGTGGCGGGCCGCGGCCGCCGGGCCGCCGTGGTCCTGCGGTGGAAGTCGGTCGATTTGGGCTTTGCGGTCTTTTTGCGGGAGTTCCACCGCGGGCTGGACCCGGGGACCAGCATGGCGGCCAAATACGCCAGCACGGTCGATTTCCTGCGGCGGGATCCGCAAGCCGACCCTCCGGAAGACGAAGACCTGCGGCGCCAGCCGCCGCCACAACCGGGCGACATTCTGGAAGGCCCGGTCGAGGTTTCGGTCAATCGGCCCAAGGATTTCGTGGACCCGCTGACCGGCCGGTCGTATCGCTTCTTCCAGGAGAGCTTCAACGGGCCTTGGAAGCCGGGCGACAGTGTGTTCGATGCCCTGGTGGGGGCCAATCCGGACCGCGACCGGTTGTTCGTCTCCATCCTCACGGTCAACTATGACCCGGGCCGGGGGCTCAAATATCTGGGGTCGCTCTTGGTGGTTGCCGGGGTGGCCG
>JBBIQF010000108.1:0-8399 GCA_037442445.1 Planctomycetaceae bacterium | reverse complement strand
TCATGCGGGCCTACTTTTTCAAGCCGCGTGGCCCGAGGGGCCCCCTGGAAGAGACCTTGCCCGCCGAAACACTGGAATCGGTGCCTGTGTAACCTGTGACACGTTCGCGCAAGAGGTGCGCTTCATGCTACGACGCATAGTCAACTGTTTGCCCTTCGCCCTCCGCCGGGGATGTGTGGCGGCTGTGGCGATAGCAGCGTGGGTCGTTTTGTCGGCTGGGGTTGGCGAGGCCTCGGCGGCCGGGGCCGACCGCCTGGATTGGGATGCCTGGCAGCGGCTGCCGGTGCTGCATCGGGGGCGCATCAAGCCGCTGGATACGTTCGCGCGTGCGATGGTGCAAACGATTTGCGGCCGGGAGTCGCCGGTGCTGGCCCCCCCGGACAGCGCCCCGGACGCGCAGCAAGCCGAGTGGCAGCCGCTGTTTCCCGACGGGCGCCCCCGGAAGTTCTCGGCCGCCGAGCTGATTTTCAGTTGGATGGTCGAACCCCAGCGGTGGGAGCACGTGCCGTTTCTGGCGGCCAGCCAGGAAGACTTGCGGCGCGACCTATTAGGGCTGCCGCTGGTGGACTCGGCCGGCAACCGCCTGCGCTATGCCTCGCCCCACGACGTGGCCAGCGCCGTGCGGCTCCGCCAGCGCCTGGAACGGCTGCAAGAGGCGGAGGAAAAAGCCGCCGCCGAGGGCAAAGAAATCGAGCCCGTGGGGCTGGACAAGAAAGCCGCCGACCTGTGGGAGGCGTATCGCACGTTTCGGGCGGTGAGCTTCCATCCCCTGGTCCCCTCCAGCGAGCGTACACGCTTCGTGCAGCAGATGAACGAGGCGACCCGGACCTGGAACGAACTCGCGGGGGCCTGGTATGGCCAGCGCGATGACCAGGGCCGCCAGGCCGGCCTTTTTCTGGTCCTGCGGCAACTGGGCTGGCTAGGCGAAAGCAGCGATCCGCTCTCACCCGCCGAGGCCGCTTTGAGCAAACTTTTCGACGTGCTCGGCCCGCGGGGCCATCGCCGCCTGGACACGCCGCTGGAAGAGGTCGAGCCGCTGGTGGCCGAGGTGCACCGCAGCGCGGCCCGATTGGCCCGGGAACTGGGCGAGTGGGTACCCCGGGCCCGCAGCAAAGAACTCCCCTTGCCGGCCGAACAGCGGGACATGCTCTTCGTGAAACTGCGTGGCGTGGCCAGCCGGGCTGCGGACCTGGCCCAGTTGACCCGCGAGGCATATGTCGCGCTTTACGATAACGGCAGCGCTTTGTCGATCGTGCCGGCGATGAACGCGGCGGCCCTGGAACGGAACCGCGACTCGGCCGAGGACGCCCGGCGGCGCCTGGGAAGCCACGCGGTCATCCTGGCCCTGCCCTGGCTGGGGTTCCACGGGGTGATCCTCGGCCCGGCGGAGCTTGTGGGCGATTATCCCCAGGCCGAGCTTCAAGCCGTGCGCCAGGCCTTCGAGGAAGCGAAATCGGCCTATCTGGACCGCGATGCGCCCGGCCGGCAGGAAAGATTCGCCCGCAGCATGGACCGCTTCGTGGACGCGGTACGGGCCCTGGGCGAGAAGACCACGGCGTGGCGCACCGAGAAACTCGCCATCCGCGACCCCGACGAAGCCCTCCTGGCCGCCACCGCGTACCCGCCTGCCGGGAGCACCGATCTGGAGGTGTTCTACAACCGGCTGGACCCGTTCACGTGGAGTTGGGTACTGAGCCTGGCCGGATTGGTGTTCTTCGCCCTGGGGTTCGGGCCTTTGCGCAAGGCGATGTTCGCGCTGGGGCTGGGCGCCATGGCAGCGGGCCAGGCGATGACGATTTGGGGGTTTGGCCTGCGCGTGGCCATCACGGGCCGGGCACCGGTGGCCACGATGTTCGAGACGGTGGTCTTTGTGGCCTTGGTCGTGGCCCTCCTGGGGTTATGGTTCACGCTGCTTCCGCTGTTGGCCGGGGGCCTGCGCCTAGGGTGGCGTTTGGCGGCGCTACCCTTGACGCCGGAGTCCCGCTGGGCCGCGGGCATCGAAAACGAGTGGATCTCGGCCCTTGCCCTGCGCCGCGCCAATTGGGCGCTGGCTGTGCCCCGGGTGGCGCTGATGGTGGCGGTGTTCGCTGTCCTGGCCAAGATGGATCCCGAGGCGACCGGCTATGCGGGCGGCTATATCTCGCTTGTGCCGCGATCCACCTACGATTGGAGCGCACTGGTGACCTGGAGCGTGGGGCTGGGCGTGCTGGCCTTGGCAGTCTATTACGTGCCGCGCATGGCCTTGGCCGCGGTGTTGGCACCGGTCACTATTTCCCACCACCTGCGGCACGAGGGGCTGGCGCCGGCGCTGGCGGGGGTTTGGGCCCGGCGGCCCTTTGCCGTGGCCGGTTGTGCCGTGGCCTTCCTGGCCGCCTTCCTGGCGTGCTACGTGCCGATGGTCGACCCCAATATCTTCGACAAGCACATGAACCCCCTGACTGCCGCCTTGCGCGACAACTTCTGGCTGACCTCGCATGTGCTTTCCATCACGGCCAGCTATGGGGCGGGGGCACTGGCCTGGGGCTTGGGCAACATCGCGTTGGCCTATTACCTTTTCGGGAGGTATCGCGGCCCGGGGGAGCGGCGCCCTTCCACCGGCCCGCAGCCGGCCGAGGCGCTTGGCACCGAGGCCGAGACGAGCCTGGCCGCCGGCCGCCAGCCGCCCGAAGTTTGCGCTACCCTGGGGCTTTACATGTACAAAGCCACCCAGGTGGCCGTGCTGCTGTTGGCTCTGGGAACCATCCTCGGCGCCGTGTGGGCCGACGAAGCCTGGGGCCGCTTCTGGGGCTGGGACCCCAAAGAGGTCTGGGCCTTGATCTCGTTGTTGGTGTATCTGGCGGTGCTCCACGGCCGGTACACCGGGTGGATCGGCCATTTCGGCCTGGCGATGGGTGCGGTGATCGGGGCGGCCTCGATCGTCATGGCCTGGTACGGGGTGAACTTCATCCTCAAGACGGGCCTGCATTCGTATGGCACCGGTGGCGGCAGCGGCAAATGGTGGGTCATCTTGACCATGGTGCTCAATCTGGCCTTTGCCGCCTTGGCCGCTGGGCGCTATCTTCTGGAAACGCGCATTCCGGGGCCGGCGGTGGAGACATCCGCCCCGCGCCCCGGCAGGATCGCCTGAGCGCACTGGGTGCCCCACTGCCAGACGGTGCTTTGGGGCCGTACGATCGCGTTGGCACTCGAAGCGGGCCAAGAGCCGGCCGGCACCCGCTAGGCCCACTCGGCCGGGCCAGCCGGTAAACCCCGCGCCGCAGCCAAGCCGCGCCCCACCGAAGACGAGCCGCGTGTCCCCCGGAAATCCCGGGCGGTCTGCTGCCCGGGCTTCTTAGTCCTCTGCATCCATCTGTTCCGCCAGGGCCAGAAGGGCGTCGTAGGCTTCCTCGTAAGAGCGATAGGGGCCGGGATCGACAATTACGCCTCCAGCCCGCTCGGCCGCCACCTCTGCCGAAACCCCGGGTTGTACTTCGGATACCATCAGCCCCCCGTCGGTTTCGATGATTTGGTACGTCGTCATTGGCGGTCTCCCGGAGTGAGGAGCCAGGCAACAGCCCTGGCGACATAAATCTCCGCGAAGCAATTGTACTTCACAGCCCTTCGGCCGTCGTCCCCCACCATCAGCGGAGGGCGCCGCCCTGGAACCCCGCGCCCGCAGCCACCGCCGAAGCATGGCCGAAGCGGCGCGGGCACAACCTGGGCTCTTGCTTTGCCATGAGGGACCAACCACAGTGTGCCAAAGTGTCCCCGGGGTCTCATTGTGCCGGCACATCGAACCGCAAGTCCACAAGCGGTTTGCCCGGCTCGACCACAACGACCCATCCGCTGGTGCGGCTGCTTTGGTATTTGGGAGGGACGCAACTCTTGCCGGTGCCCGGTTTTTCCATGCTCTCGGGCACTTCCCAGCACTCGACGCTGACGCCATAGGTCCCGGGCACCAGGCCGTCGCCCGGCCGCCAACTGGTAACGACGAACTGGCCATCGCGGTCGAAATGGCCCCTTCCTGGCCGGCTGGGATAATCGGGATGCGGCTGGTGGGGCAAGAAATGGATCACGCCGGGCTGGGGCCAGGGGCCACCCCGCAATGTTACCCGGCCGCGGACCGGGACGGTCTCCGGTTGCCCTCGCCCGCAACCCCAGCAAACGGCCATGGCCACCAGCGCCACGGCACAGGCCGCCCATGGCCGGGACCGCCAGCCACCGCCAATCCACCGGCGCGATGAACCTGCTCGGTCGTTGGCCCCAAGTCGCACCGGCATGGGATCACACCCGGACTTCGGCTTCCGGCTGGCCGGCGGCGCTTTCCGGATACCTGGCCAGCAAGGGTTCGAGCACTTCGGCCAAGAAGTCATCGACCTGCTGGGGGGCACGGCCGACGAACTTCTCCGGGCGCACAGCAGCCTCCAGGTCCACGGCGGCGAATGCCGGGTCCTCAGCCAGGCGCTCCAACAGGTCGTTGGGAGCGCCTTGCTGCTTCACCATGGCGGCGGCTGCCTGGCTGTGGCGGCGGATGCGTTCGTGCAGTTCCTGGCGGTCGCCGCCGGCGGCCACGGCGGCCATCAGGATATTCTCCGTGGCCATGAAAGGCAGTTCCACCTCCAGGTTGCGCTGAATCACCCGGGGATACACGACCAGGCCTTGGAGTACGTTGCGGCAGAGGATGAGCACCGCATCGGTCGCCAAGAAGGCCTGCGGCAATACCAGCCGCCGGTTGGCGCTGTCGTCCAGGGTGCGTTCCAGCCACTGGGTGGCGGCGGTCATGGCGGGGCTCGACTCCAAGCTCATCACGAACCGGGCCAGGCCGCAAATCCGTTCGCACCGCATGGGATTGCGCTTGTACGGCATGGCGGAGGAGCCTACCTGCTCGGCCTCGAACGGCTCTTCCACCTCCTTGCGATGCTGCAAGATCCGCAGGTCCGTGGCCAGCTTGTGGGCGCTTTGGGCGATGCCCGACAGTGCGGCCAGCACCTGAAAGTCGAGCTTGCGGGGATACGTCTGGCCGGTCACCGGGTAGGCGTGCTCGAAACCCAGCCGGCGGCAGATGAGTTCGTCGAGCTTGCGGACCTTGGCGTGATCGCCGCCAAACAGCTCCAGGAAGCTGGCCTGGGTGCCCGTGGTCCCCTTGGAACCGAGGGCCTTCAGGCCGGCCAGGCGATGCTCGATTTCCTCCAGATCCAACACAAAATCGTAGGCCCAAAGGCACATTCGTTTGCCCAGCGTGGTGGGCTGGGCGGGCTGGAGATGGGTGAAGGCCAGGCACGCCAGGTCGCGGTATTTCCGGGCCAGGCCGGCCAGTATCCGCAGTGCCGCCACCAGCCCGTCGCGCACGATTTGAAGGGCCTCGCGGAGCAACACCAGATCGGTGTTATCCGTCACATAGCAGCTTGTGGCGCCCAAGTGGATGATGGGCCGCGCCGTGGGGCACACATCGCCGTACGCGTGGACGTGGGCCATCACGTCGTGCCGCAGGGCTCGCTCGTAGCGCTGGGCGGCGGCCAGGTCGATGTCGTCGATGTGCGCCCGCAACTCGGCGAGCTGCTCCGGGGTGATGGGGAGCCCCAGTTCGGCTTGGGCCTCGGCCAGGGCCACCCACAGGCGCCGCCAGGTGCTGAACTTGCGCTGGGGGCCCCACAGCCGGCTCATGCGGGCCGAGGCGTACCGCTCGATCAAAGGGTTGTCGTACACGGTCGGGTCGCCAGACATGGCAACGATTCTCCAACTCGGGGCAGTGGCCCAGCCCGGGGCCGGGCCCTGGCGGCAAGCTACATGTTCGTGGTGTCGTCCGCCGAACCCGTGCCCAGCAGGCGGTCCATGGCGTCGGCCAGTTCAACCTGATGCTGGTGGTCCTCGGCGTAGACGCGGCAGATGCGGTAGCTGGCCGGTAGCTGGCGGAACACCTCCCGGTCGTCCAGGCTGCGGATCCGCCCCGTGCCGGCATCGAACAGGAAGTTCTGCCCCGCGGCGGGCGCCTGGGCCCCGGGCCGATGCACATGGCGAGCCACATCGAACCGCAGCGGCAAGTCCCGCAACTCGCGCGGAAGGAGTTCGCGAAACGCCGCCTCGAACAACCGCTCGTTGCCGAACACCGTGGACTGCTCGGCCTGGCCGGGCCGGAAAAATATCGTCCGCTCGCACACCATCTTCCAGCGGACCTTGCGGGCCAAGAACTCCTGCCACCGCCGGCCCAGGGCCGAAAGGGCCGGCTCGCTGCTCCGCGGCCAGGCGCTGACCCGCACCAACAGCGACCACTCGGTCAACTGCTGGTACTCGTCCAGATGCTCCAGCGGATGGCCGGGAAACAAGTACGGCTTGCTGTCGTGGAAGAGTTCCACCAGCGACAGGTCGATGGCCCGCACGGTGCGATGGAAATAGATGGCCCGGAACAACTCGCCCCGCACCGACAGGAACCGCACCAGGGCCGACAACCCCCGCTCGTGGATCGTCAGCCCCTGCGGGGTGAACACGCTGTAGTGCAAAAGGCGATCCAGGTCGAACGCCCGCGTGCTATAGCCCGACATGTAGGCGTCGCGGAGCACAAAATCCATATTATCCACGGTGTAAAGGCCGCTGAACAGGCTCTGCAGCAGGCGCAGCCAGTGCGGCAGGTCGGCCCGGTCGCCTTCCCGCGGCCGGGTGATAAGCACGGCGATTTGCTCCGGGTCGAGCGTCTCGCCCGCGGCCAGTTCGCCCTTGGGATTGCGCCGCACCCGCCGGATGATGTCCCCCAGCTCGTGCCGCACAATATGGGCCCCCATGGTCTCGTGCGTCAGGCCGTAGTCGGACAGGAAATGCTGGTCGAAAAAGTGTCCAAACGGCCCGTGGCCCACATCATGCAATAGCGCGGCCAAACGCATCAGCGATTCGACGTACGCCCGGCTGGGCACGTCGGGGCATACCTCCCGGAGGCTAGGATAAAGCTTGTCCACGGCCCGGCTGGCCAGATGCATCGCCCCCAAGACATGTTGGAAGCGGGTATGCTCGGCACTGGGAAACACCCACCAGGCCGTCTGAAGTTGATGAATCTGGCGGAGCCGCTGTACCCAAGGGTGGTCGATCAGGTCCTGCTCGGAGGCCTCGCCGGGGTTTGCCCCCGCAGAGGAGGTAAACCGAATGTAGCCATGGATGGGGTCGTGGCTGAGACTCTCGCCTTCAAAACCGCGCATACCGCGATTTTGCCAGGCAGTGCGGGCCGGAACAAGGGCCCGATCCGCTTGCCTCCGGACGTCTTGCGCAGCCAGCCCGGCCGGCAGAGCCCGGGCGCCCCCCTCCTAAGTGGGGCCGCGGCACGACCCACTGTGGGTTGTGGTTCCGAACGATGCCCTTCGACAAACTGCACGCGCAGAAAACGCGACTTTGCCGCCAGATCGGTCTAGCATATCCCTAAAAGGGCTTATAAACTCTTTGGGGGACTGGGTAGAGTGCCGGTCCTGCCGGCCTGCCAAGCAAAGGAGGATACCTGTGCCACGGAAAGCCATAGGGGCATTGGTGCTGACTATTATCGTAGTTTTAGGGGGCACGCCTGCCTTTGTCTGGGGGGCTGCGGAGACCTTGCTCCCCGATTCGACCCGCGCCTTTTTCTCGATCACCGATGTCAAGGTACTGAGCGAGCATTGGGAAAAAACCCAATTGGGGCAATTGGTGAAAGACCCGGTGATGAAGCCGTTTGTCGAGGACCTGCGCCGGCAGTTCGACGAGCGGTGGACGGGCATGCACCAGCGCCTGGGGTTGACGCTCGATGACCTTCGCGATGTGCCGGGCGGCGAGGTGGCGGTGGCGGCCATCCAGCCCGGCCCGGGCAAGCACGCCACCGCCATCGTGGCCGACATCACCGGCCACAAGCCCCAGGCCGATGCGGTGCTCAAGAAGGTCGAGGCCAGCATGACCCGGCAGGGGGCCAAGCGGCGGCAGGTCCAGTCGGCCGGGGCCACGCTGGTGGTGTACGACATTCCGCCCCGCGATGAGCCCGGGGCGCCGGCCGGGCCCCGCCAGGCCATCTATTTCCTCCGCGAGAACGTGCTGGTGGTGTGCGACGATCTGGGCGTGATCCAGGGGATCGTGGCCCGGCTGGCCGGCCAGAAAGGCTCTGCGCTTGCCGATGTGCCCGCGTTCCAGGCCGTCATGAAACGCTGCCAGAAGGACGCGGGCAAAGCGGTGCCGCAGGTCCGCTGGTGGGTTCAGCCCCTCGGATACATGGAGGTGGTGCAGGCGGCCAGCGCCGAGCGGAGCGACCGCCCCCGCCGCAAGCGGACCATGCTCGAAGCATTTCGCAAGCAGGGCTTCGACGCCATCCAAGGGGTGGGCGGCTATATCGATTTCGCGGCCGAGGGTGCGGACATCTTCCACCGCACTTTGGTGTACGCGCCCAAGCCCCACCGGCTGGCGATGAAGATGCTCGTGTT
>JBBIQF010000107.1:11918-17817 GCA_037442445.1 Planctomycetaceae bacterium | reverse complement strand
ACGACAGAGCGTGGCCCTCCACCTTGGAGGGACGCGCTCCGTCGCGTCCGCCGCGGGCCGATTCTCCCGATTCTGCGGAATATACTACCGGCGCGCGGGCACCGCTGGCGTGGTTCCGACACAGCGGCGGTCCCCCAAAGGCACGCCGGGCTGGCAAGAGCTATGGTTCGATACCGGCGCTGCCGTGGCAGGCCACGTGCCGTTGCGCCGGTCCTCTGGGCTATTGGCGGTGGAGCCATGGGCAAACGGGTGTTGATCGTGGACGACTCGATGCTCATGCGGCGGATGATCGCCGAATGCCTCAGCGCGGACGGCTGGCAAGTGGTGGCCGAGGCCGCCACCAGCCAGGAGGCTATCCAGTTTTACCGCACCCACCGGCCGGATGCCGTCACGCTGGACATCGTGATGCCCGAGGGCCACGGGCTATTGGCCCTGGAGACCATCCTCCGCGAGGATCCGGGCGCGAAGATCGTGATCGTCAGCGCCCTGAATCAGACCAAGCTCATCGCCGAGGCGATCCGAAAAGGCGCTCAGGACTTTCTGGCCAAGCCCTTCCTGCCCGAGCAGCTCCTGGAAACCCTTGCCGGCTGTGTGGAGCCGGAAGAAGTGCCGGCGTAAGCGCACTGCCCCCGGAAGCGCCTCTGCCGAAGGCATCGTGAAGCCCTCGCGGCGACATGCTTCGCTTGGGGGCGAGAAGAGCTGCACCAGCCCCCGGGCCGGGCCCGTTTATGGGGCTTTTCGGGCAATCTGGTTTCCGGCCCGCCGTTCCGGCCGGGTCCTGCCCCCTTAAGACTTGTTCTCCCGCGTCGGCTTTGCCACCGACCATTCCTTGGTCAGCGTCTCGAAGACCTCCGGCGATTCGTACCGGACGATGTTGGCGCCTTCGGGGATCGGCCCGATCAGGCCGCGGAACACCGGAAGCCCCCGCAGCGCCAGATTCGTGCTGCAATCATCCACCCCGATCTGGATATGCCGCTTGAGCAAGTCCTCCTGACTGTCGTAATCCCGGATGCGGATTTGCCCATCCGCCCCCCGCGTGACGACTCGGAAGGTACTTCGCTTCATCCCATAGTTCCTTGCAACCTGGAACAGAAGGGGCCTAGAGGCTTCTATCCAAGATCGGCAAGAACCGACGGGGCTGGCCAGGCGAACCGCGGCCGGCGTGCCGGCACGCAGTTCCCTCGTTTCCGGAACGACCGGCGGGCCCGGCATGTTTGGCCTGTTCATTACCGGGCATAGCGGCCGGGGCGCCGCGGAATGTTTCCGCCGGGCCTCTTGGGACGGCAAGCCCGTCAATGCGGCGCTCCAGACGATCCGCGGGGCCAGGCCCGCCACATCATCCGCCAGTCGCCAAGGAGTGGCTTTCCCAGCGCGTTTGACACCCCCCGGTTTGCAACCTAGATTTGTTTTGGTCGCCAGTACACCAGTCCGGCAGTTCTGCCGCGGGCGGGGCGACTCTTTTCGGCCCCTTCTGCCTGTTGCCACCTGTTGTGCGAGAGCCTCATCGATGAATGCCTTGCTGAGCGCGCCGCAAGATCGACATTCGCTGGAAGAAGCCCGGCCCGACGAGGCCGTACGCATGCAGGTTTGGCACCTGCTCAGTGCGCTGTACCCACCCGGCGAGTTGTCCGAACGGCGTGCCAGCCGCCGCTATCCGTACCCCTATCTGGTCTATCTCACGCCGGTGGGTGCCAATGGCGTTACGCCGGAGGGCGATCCGATTGTCGTCGTGGGCAAACACCTTTCCGAACGGGGATTCGGGTTCTATCATCCCAAGCCCCTGGCGTTCCGGCGGATGATCGCCACCTTGGAAGCGGCCAACGGGGTGCGGCTGGGGTTCCTCATCGATCTGACGTGGTGCCGGTTCACGCGTCATGGGTGGTACGAGAGCGGCGGCCGGTTTCTTCAAGCCGTGCCTTCCCCGGTGACTGCCAGCAACCGGTAGGCAAAAAGCCGAGCAGCCCGGGCCACGCGGTGCAGCCCGCGGCAGCGGTTGCCCGCGGCAACGGCGGTTTCTATATTGGCCCGCAGCATTGTGCCGCCGGCCAGGCCCGAGGCGCAAGGGCCGGAGAAACGCTTGGGCCACTTCCCGCACTGTCGGGCTACGCTTTACGTTGCACACCCGGGAGAAGACCATGCTCGGCCGCCAATTCATCCCGCCGGAGCAAGCTGCCCGCCCGTTGTTCGTCGGTATCGACCTGGGGGGAACGAGCGTCAAGATCGGGCTGGTGGACGACCAGGGCCGGCCACTGTGCTGGCATTCCATCCCGACCGAAGTCGAGCGCGGCCCGGAGGACGCGGCCAAGCGCATGGGCCAGGCCGTGCGCGACGTGATCCAGCAAGCGGGTGTACCGGCAGCGGATGTGGCTGGCGTGGGATTGGGGTCGCCGGGCATCCTGGACTATCGGGCCGGCACCATGGTCAATCCCACCAATTTTCCGGGGTGGAACGGTTTTCCCATCCGCCAGCGCGTGGCCGAGCACTGCGGCCTGCCGGTGACGCTGGCCAACGATGCCTCGGCGGCGGCCTACGGCGAGTTCTGGGCTGGGGCCGGCCGGGGGTTTTCGAGCCTGGTCATGCTTACCCTGGGCACCGGAGTCGGCTGCGGTGTGATCCTTGGCGACTTGATCATCGAGGGCGAGCACGGCCACGGCACGGAGTGCGGCCATATCATCGTCGATCCCCGCGAGGATGCCCGGGTGTGCTCGTGCGGCCAGACGGGCCACCTCGAGGCGTATGCCAGCGCCACGGCCGTGGTCGCCCGCGCCCACGAAGCGATCCAGGCCGGCCGGCCCTCCAGCCTTTCGCGCCGCCTGGCCGAGGGTGCCCCCATGAGCACCCTGCTAATTGCCGAAGAGGCCGAGGCCGGCGACCCCCTGGCCGTCGAACTGGTCATGGAGACCGCCCGCTGGCTGGGCATCGGCATTGTTACGCTGCTGCATACCCTTGATCCCAGCGGCGTGCTCATCGGAGGGGCGATGACGTTCGGCGTGCGCGAGGGGGCCATATCGAAGCGGTTCCTCCAGCGAATCCGCGAGGAGGTTCGCCGCCGGGCCTTTCCCATCCTGGCCGAAAAGACCCCCATCGAGTTCGCCACCTTGGGGGCCGATGCGGGGTACATCGGAGCGGCGGGCATTGCCCGGGTCGAGCACCGCAAGGCCCAGCGCGGCCCCGCGGCCGTGGAGGCCACCCAGGCAACCCGCGCGATCTGACCCCTGAAAACGGCCCAGTACGGCTCGAGGCGGCTTTCGTGCCTTGTTCAGCGCACTTCTGCGCTTGCCCCGGTGCCGAGTCGGGTGCGGGGGGGCGGCCGATCCGGGGGCCGTTCGCATAGCCACACTGCCAAAACGGCAGCCGGCGGGGCATCGGTTAGGAGGCATCGCCGGAGTTGGCAATGGGGCTGCCCCTGCGGGGGCATGGCTGGCGTGGCACAAGTGCTTATCAAATGGCAACTTACCGCTTTGCTTCCGGCTGTGGCGCGCAAGTTGCGTAACAGGGTGGCCGAAGCGCCTTTTGCGCTTGGATTGGCAGAGTGAGCTATGAGCCGGCCCGGCATCGGGCGGGCCTGTCGGCAATCGTGTGGTGGGATCGACCCGATTTGGAGGCAAACAGGCAATGGCGAAAAAGAAAACGGACAAGAACGACGCAAAAGAAACGGGCCCCCTGAACATCCAGCCTTTGGGGGATCGGGTGGTCGTGGAGCGCGAGTCGGCCGAGGAAAAGACCTCCGGCGGGATCGTCCTGCCCGACACCGCCAAAGACAAGCCCGCTCGGGGCACGGTGCTGGCGGTGGGCGAAGGCCGGTTGCTCAAGAACGGCAAACGCGTTCCGCTCCAGGTCGCCGTCGGTGACCGGGTCGTGTTCAGCTCGTATGCGGGCGACGAGTTCAAACTCGGCGATCGCCAACTGGTCCTGATGCGCGAGGAAGACATCCTGGCGGTGCTCACCTGAGGCCAGGCGGCGCGGGAAAGGTTGGCGTAGAAGAGGTACCGGCGGCCTGGCGGCCCGCCCCATTTCTCACCCACAGGAGTAACGACTCATGGCCAAGATGATTGCCTTCGATCAGGAAGCCCGCGATGCCCTGCGGCGGGGCGTCTCCAAACTCGCCCAGGCCGTCAAAGTCACCCTCGGGCCCCGCGGGCGGAACGTGATCCTCCAGAAAAGCTTCGGCTCGCCCACCGTCACCAAGGACGGGGTGACCGTCGCCAAAGAAATCGACCTGGAAGATGTCTACGAGAACATGGGCGCGCGCATGGTCCGCGAGGTGGCCTCCAAGACCAGCGACGTCGCCGGCGACGGCACCACCACCGCCACCATCCTCGCCGAGGCCATCTTCAACGAGGGCCTCAAGGCCGTGGTGGCCGGCGTCAACCCCCTCTATCTCAAGCGGGGCATCGACAAGGCGGTGGAGGACATCGTCGATAAGCTCAAGAAGATGTCCATCACCATCAAGTCGAAGAAGGAGATGGCCCAGGTCGGCACCATCGCCGCCAACAATGACCCCGAAATCGGCGAAATGCTGGCCGACGCCATGGAAAAGGTCGGCAAAGACGGCGTCATCACCGTCGACGAATCCAAGAGCATGAAGACCGAGGTCGAGTGGGTCGAGGGGATGCAGTTCGACCGCGGCTACCTCTCGCCCTACTTCGTCACCGACGCCCAGAAGATGGAGTGCGTGCTGGAGGATTGCTTCATCCTCATCCACGAGAAGAAGCTCTCCAACGTCAAGGAAATGGTCCCCCTGTTGGAGGCGGTGGTCAACGCCGGCAAACCCCTTCTGGTCATCGCCGAGGACGTCGATGGCGAAGCCCTGGCCACGCTGGTGATCAACAAGCTCCGCGGCACGCTGAAGTGCTGCGCGGTGAAGGCCCCGGGCTATGGCGACCGCCGCAAGGCCATGCTGGAAGACATCGCCATCCTCACCGGCGGCACCGCCCTGTTCGAAAGCCTGGGCCGCAAGCTGGAAAACGTCACCCTTTCGGACCTCGGGCGGGCCAAGAAAGTCGTGGTCGATAAAGACAATACCACGATCATCGAAGGGGCGGGCAAGAGCGCCGAGATCAAGGGCCGGATCGAGCAGATCCGCCGCGAGATCGAAGTCACCACCAGCGACTACGATCGCGAGAAGCTCGAAGAGCGCCTGGCCAAGCTGGCCGGCGGCGTGGCCAAGATCAATGTCGGCGCGGCCACGGAAAGCGAGATGAAGGAGAAGAAGGCCCGGGTGGAGGACGCCCTGCACGCCACCCGCGCCGCAGTCGAGGAAGGCATCCTCCCCGGCGGCGGCGTGGCCCTGCTCCGGGCCGCCAAGAGCGTCAAGCCCGACGGCCTCAACCAGGACGAAGAGGTCGGCTACAATATCGTGCTCCGGGCCTGCCGCGCCCCCTGCATGCAAATCGCCGAAAACGCAGGCGAGGACGGCGGTATCGTCTGCGAAAAAGTGGCTGAAGCCAAGGACAACATCGGCTATAATGCCGTCACCGGCCAGTACGAAGACCTGGTCAAAGCGGGCGTCATCGACCCCACCAAGGTGACCCGCACGGCCCTGCAAAACGCCGCCAGCGTGGCCACCCTGCTATTGACCAGCGACGCCCTGGTCGCGGAAAAACCCAAGGAGGAGAAGCCCTCGGCTGGCCACGGCGGCAACCACGACATGTACTGACCGGCACGGTAACGATCGAGGGCTCCGGGGACACGGGGGCTGCTGGCCACACGGGGAGGATGCCGGCCAGCCGCCGGCCCCGATCGCCCGGTGCCCACGACTTCCGACCCAACCGGTCGGAAGCCGCACGCCGAAGCCCGGCGGGCCGCGATGCTCGAAGCCTGGCGGTCTGGAGGGCTTCCACCCCCGGGCGTGCGGACGACGGCCGGTTCCATACCACCCTCCCCCTCCTGCGCCGGC
>JBBIQF010000107.1:0-11908 GCA_037442445.1 Planctomycetaceae bacterium | reverse complement strand
TCGAGGACGGGGCAGCCGGTGCGGAGGGCCCCGTCCTGCGCCGGCTCGGCGCCCGCCGGGCCGGCGCTTCTCTTTCTTGCCATCAGCCCCCAGAGAAGCTGCCGCCGCCAATGCCGCGGGGCCTGGCCGGCGCGTATTCCCCGGACTTGTGCTCCCCCAGGAACGCCTATTCTTCGGCCGCCAAGTCCCCCTCGGTGATCATCCGAAACCCCTTCGAGCCCAGCGTCTCCAGCCCGGCATCGATGTTATCGACCATCAGCGCCACCGCGGGCCGGCCATGCGGCCGAACCAACAGCGGATAGGCCTGCACGATGTTCACCTCGGCCTGAAGAAGCGCCGTGCAAATCTGCAACAGCGGCTGGGGCCCTTCGGGCAATTCCACACCAATCAGGTCGCTTTCGATGATCGCCAGCCCGGCCCGCTCCAGAATCTCCCTCCCCTCTTCGGGGTGACTCAAAAGGAACCGCACAAATGCGCATTCTGCCGCATCGGTGATCGAGAGTGCGACCACACGCACCGTGCTCCCCTCGAATCGGCGTATCACCTCCAAGAGTTGCCCCACCCGGTTCTCTAAGAACACCGTGAACTGCCGGATCGACGGATAGTTGCGACCCCGCGCCGTCGGCAGTCCGGTTCGCACGCCGTCGTCGATACTCATCGCCCAGAGCCCTCGCCAATAACCAGGGTGGCGGATATGCCAATACCCAGAGCATAGGAGTTGCCCCATCCTCGGTCAAGCCGGAAGCTGGGCCTGGCAGCACCGGGTGGGCAAGAGCCGGCTGACCGTCAACGGCCCGCCGGAAACCCGGTCGGGGCCGCGGGAGCTGGGCACCGTGAGGACCTCCGCTCACGGGATGGTTGCCCCTTGCCCCCATAGGCTTGGCCGTTACGCCGCGCCGTCTTTTCCAGAAATTGGCACCGCCTGCCCCCCCAAATTGGCTGTTCGGCCGTTGGTTGCCGCCTTCAAGACCGTGACTTATGCTCTTGTAGCCGAGCTATGCCGGTGGCCAGCCAAATAACAGGACCTGAGACCGCAGAAGTGGCAAGAAGCGGGTCGGACGCCCGGAATCCCCGGCCAAGGCTCGAAACAAGGGGAGGTGCCTGCGGATGCCGACCTGTCGGCCGCTCGGCCAACCCTCGGGGCAGGGTTCAATGCTTCCGCCTATCACGTTCAAGGAGTTTTGCATGAAAACCGCGAAAAGTTGGTGTCTTTCGGCCGTTATTGCTGGGCTGGTGGCCTTTTCCACCGGCGCTGTGCAGGCAGGCTACTGCGGGGCCGAATGCTATCGGCACTGCCGGGTGCGGGCGGCGTGCTGCACGATGTGCCCGGCGGCATCCTGCCCCTGCCAGCCGGTGGCCTACGAAGAGAAGACGGTGACCGAGTACGAATCGAAGTTCAAGGAGGTCGAGCACACCAAGGTCATCGACGTGGTGAAGTTCGTCGAAGCCGTGGAAGAGCGGGAAGTGACGTTCACGGTGTGGCAAGAGCAGGGTTGCACTTGCGGTCGCTCGCCGTGCTGCGGCACGTGTTGCAAAAAGCTCGTACCGGCGCAGTGCGTCCGCAAGGTCAAGGTGCCGGTGATTCGCGAGGTGCCGGCCAAGGAGACGCTGAAGTTCACCCGGATCGTCGAAGAGAAGATTCCCCGCACCTACACGTGCAAGGTACCCAAGCCCACGTGTTGCGGGGCGCAGGTGCCGTGCTGCCCCATGCCCTGCTGTGGGGGGAAGTAACGCAGGCTGCGAGGCGGATCGCTACGGGCGGGGCTTAAAACGCCGCAAGACCGAAGCACCCGGCAAAGCGGCGGGCGAGGCCCGATCGGCCCACCGCGTTACCAGGCGTGCAAGCTGCTTGTCCATCCAGCGGTTGAACTTACGGAAGGACCGCGGCCGGACGCCGGGCGGTACGTCCGCGTACTCGAACTCGACTTCGCTACCGCCACCGGGATGTATTTCATCGGTCATGGGGGGTTCCTCCACGCCGCCGAGCGGAGGAAAAAGCCCGCGGCGTGACGTGCCAACCGGTCCCTCGCTGTCTTTATACGGTAGACACCAGCAAACGGTTTCGGTTCGCCCCGAACCGACAACCGGGGTCCGTGGCAGGCAAAGCCCGCCATTGCTTAGCTGTCGCAATTCTCGTGCCATAGGAGCCACAGGTTGCCGGGAAAAGGCGGGTTGGCCGGTTTTTGGGGAATCTGGCAGTCCGCCAGCGGCCCGCGCCGATCTTGGCCAGGATGCGCATTTTGTCCAGTGTGCCTTTTGTGGGGCATAGCTCTTGTGGGGCGCCGGCCGAGGCTCTAGAATCTGCCCGCTTGCCGGTCCGAACGCCGCGGCGCTGTCGCCCCCCGGGCCCGGCCGCCGGAAAATGCATGTAGGCCTGAGCGAACCGGGGCATGTGGAAATACGTATAGTAGTCCAGAACCGGATGGCCACCAGGCGGGTACTGGCTTTCCCGCCTGTTCCGTGCGATAATCGGCAAGTGGCGCGTGGCTCGCCGAGCGGCCGGTTCGCACGGTGTAGGCAAAGGGCCGGCGCCCGGCCGCGGTGCTCCCTGTGCCGGAAACTGTGCGCAACGTTGTGGATGCCATGGTTCTTCGGGCCGCGGGGTGCACCGGGGAATGCGTCAACCGCCCGTGGCGGGTTGGCCGATGATTGGGGTGCCATGCGGCAAGAGCGCGTGGCGGTGGGGTGGCGGCCGGCGAGCCCGTGGCCCAATCGGCCGTGTGAGATAGACTTGAGTAGGCGGGTCGGCAGCCCGGCCGGCCCGGTTGGGAGGACGTAGGATGCAGGTTTACGGCCCAGCACATCTTCATGGTCCACAACCGATCGGTCCCCCCCATATCGCGCGGGGGTCGCAGCCGGCTGCGCCGCCGTCCGGGGCGCCGATCCAGGACGAGCTTCAGCTTTCGCCCGAAGCCCAATTGATCGAGAAGGTTCACCAGTTGCCCGATATCCGGCAGGAGCTGGTGGCCCGCATCCGCGCGGAGATCGCGGCGGGAACGTACGAGACGGAGGAGAAGCTCCAGATCGCAGTGGGGCGGCTGCTGGACGAGATCGGCTAGCAGCCGGGTGAGCCATGCCCGGCGACTTTTCTCTTCGCGCCGTCCGTGTGGTATTTACGCCGTGGGAGCGGTTCGAGCAGTTCCTGCGGTCCCGGGGCAAGCGGATCACCCAGCAGCGTCGGCAGATCGTCGAAGAGGTCTTCAGCCACCACGACCACTTCGATGCCGACGACTTGATGGCCCATCTCCAGCCGCACCTGGCCGCCCGACGCCTCAGCCGGCCCACCATCTACCGCACCCTGGCCGAGCTGGTCGAAGCCGGCCTGCTGCGCGAGATGACGCTGGGCGGCCGGCGGGTGTTCGAGCACGAGTACGGCTATCCCCGCCACGATCACCTGCATTGCCAGGTGTGCAACGCGTTGATCGAGTTCCACAGCCCGGCGCTGGACCGGCTGTGCCGGCAAGTGGCCCGGCAGTACGACTTCGAGGTGGTTGGCCACCGCTTGTTCATCACTGGGGTATGCGCCGCGTGCCGAAAGCGGGCGGGCAATAGTGCCCCCGATCGTTCCGCCCGCAAGCCGCCGCGCTAAACGCCCCGGGCCGGGATGCGGCCCTCGCTCTGGGGTGTTTCCCCGCCTGGTTCCGCCCCGCCAACTGCGGCGTTTTACACAGTGGCCCGAGTTTTCAGCGCCCTGGACCGGCGGCCCCGCCGCGGTACAGCCGGCGGTGCAAGAGGTTCTTGTCCGAGGTCAGCGGGCCGGCCGTGGGGTCGCGCCTGAGGATATCGGCCATGATGTCCAGTTGCACGGCCAGATAATCGGCGGCCTGCACGATGAGGGCCTCGGGGGTCATGGGCGGTCGCGGGGGCGTGGCTTCCGGCGGGAACTGGTGGGCCACGATCACGTGTTCCAGGCGCAGCAGCGTCTCGGGGTCCAGGCCCACCCGGCCGGCCGCCTGCCGCACCCAGTCCCTCCCCAAGAACACGTGCCCCAACAGCGCCCCGGCGGGCGTCCAAGCCGTCTCGGCGGGCTCCCAGGCCAACTCGTCCAGCTTGCCTAAATCGTGCAGCACCGCGCCGGCCACGACCAGCGCCTTATCCAGCGGCGGCTCGAGATCGGGATACTTTGCGGCGTACTCGTCGGCCAGCAGGGCGCAGCACCGGGCCATGCTCAAGGTGTGTTCGAGCAGTCCGCCACAGAACGCATGGTGATGCCGCCCCGCCGGGTGCACCAGAAGCCGATCTTTGTGCCCCTCGAGCAATTCCTCGACCAGGCGCCGCAAGGGGCCGGCCGGGATGCGGGCGGCCACCAACTGCCGCAGCTCGCCATACATGGCCGCCGGATCGAACCGCGACCGCGGAAGGCACATCAAGGGGTCGAAGCCGTCTTCGGCATCGGCGGGGCAGACCTCGCGGACCTTGCGGAGATCGAGCTGGGGGCCGTAGGCGGTCTGGCGATACACCGCCCGCAGCTTGTAGAAGCGTCCCGGTGTCCACGCCTCGCGGCAGGGGGCCGCAAACGGCGAATTGTCCCACACGGGAAACACCACTTCGCGGTGGGCGTCGCGGAAACCGACCTTGAAGTACGGCTTGCCGTCGCGGGTCGCATGCTCCTCCTTGAGGGTCATCAGCACGAACAGATCCCCCTCCTGTTCGGGAAGCATTTCCGACAGCCGCACGATCGACTTGGCCCGGGACATGGTAGCTCCTGCCCCTCAACCGGGGTCATGAAAGCATTGGGAAGCCAACCGGGGTAACCGGCGGCAGCACGCTTTCGGGCGGCCAGCCGGCCGGCCTCGGCCGCCACACTGGCCCCCGAGACGGGATATGCGGTTCTAATCGACCGGGACCCCAGCCGGCGACACCCCGTGGTGGGCGATCTCGCCGCGGAGTTCTTTGCCCAGCTTGCTGTGCCATCGGCCGTAGGTCAAATAGATGCACAGCCCCACCACAAGCCACACGCCCAGGCGAATCCAGTTGGGCCATCCCAAGTGAAACATCAGCCCGATACACAGGATGATGCCGGCCGGGGCGATGAAATGCAGGGCGGGTGTGCGGAAGGGGCGTTCGGCGTCGGGATTCAGCCGGCGCATGAGCCACACGGCCGAACACACCACCACAAATGCGAACAGCGTCCCGATGTTGACCATTTCGCCCAGGGCCTTCAGCGGAAACAGCGAGGCGGTCAGGCCGCACACCGTGCCGGTAAGGATGGTCGCCTTGTGCGGCGTGCGGAAGCGGGGGTGGACGCTCCCGAAAAAGCCTGGCGGCAACAGCCCATCGCGGGCCATGGCCAATAGCACCCGCGGCTGGCTCAAGAGCATCACCAACAGCACGCTGGTGATGCCGGTCAAGGCCCCCAGCGAGATAATCAGTTTGGCGATGGGCATTCCGAACTTGGCAAACACCCCGGCAACCGGAGCATCCAGCGGAATCTGCGGGTAGGGAATCATGCCAGTCAGCACGGCCGCTACCGCAATGTAAAGCACCGTGCAAATGGCCAGCGAGCTGATGATGCCGATGGGCACATCCCGTTTGGGATTGCGGGCCTCCTCGGCATGGGTAGAGACCGAATCGAAGCCGATGTAGGCGAAGAATACGATGGCCGCCCCGCCCAGCACGCCATTCCAGCCGTAGGGCATGAAAGGCACCCAGTTCGTGGGTTTGACGAACTTCAAGCCCGCCAGGATCACGAACAGCACGGCCCCCACTTTGACCAGCACCATCAGAGCGTTGAAACCAGCGCTTTCCCGGATTCCCAGCACCAGAATGGCCGTGATGATCCCCACGATGGCAATGGCCGCGATGTTGCACGTCACCCGGACCGACCCGAAGACCAGGGGCGTCTGTTCGTAGGCCACGTACCCTTCCTCGTTGGCCAGGCGCACGTCGTCTAACTTGGCGGCCAGATCGCGGTAAGGCTCGAACTGGAGTTGGCTTTGCATCCGTTCCTGGACGCGGTGGATCGAGGCGGCCGCCTTCTTCCAGGCCGCCCGGCACGGGGCATGCGCCAAGTCCTCCTTGTTCAACGCGCCTTCCTCCTCCGCCAAAGCGCATGTGGGGCAGGTGCCGTGGATTTGCCTTACCTTGGCCAGGGACTCGGGGGTGAAGACCACCTGCACGTTCACCACGCGGGTGGCCTCTTTGGGCAACTGGGCCGGCTGAGAGCCGGGGCCCGACCCACCCAAGGGCAGCGGCACGCGCACGCCGGCTTGCCGGGATTCCCAGGGCGTGGCCGTGGCACGGGCCACCACCAGGTTCTCGGCCGTCACATAGTCGGTGTGCTGGACGGCGGCGGAAAAAGGGTCGATCGCCAGCCATAACGGCAAAGCCAGCAGGTTTTGGCCCGGCTTGGTCTTGATCAGCGCCAGAAAGTAGTGGGCCCAGCCATTGGCCACCGTAGCCGATGACATCGCGTACTCCAGCACCAGGTCCCACCCGATGATCCACGCGATCAGCTCGCCCAGCGAGACATAGGCATACGTGTAGGCGCTGCCGGCAATGGGTGCCATCGAGGCGAACTCGGCATAGCACAAGGCGGCACAGGCGCACGCCAGACCGGCGATGACGAACGAGACGATCAATCCCGGCCCGGCGTGCTCGCGGGCCGCCACCCCCGTGAGCACGAAAATCCCCGTGCCGATGATCGCCCCGATCCCCAACGAAGATAACGCCACCGGTCCGAGCACCCGCCGCAAGCGGTGCTCGCCGGCCATCTCTTGCAAGAGGACATCCAGCGATTTCTTGGCGAAGAATTGCTTCCACGGCATACGAGCGTGCCCGTGTGGCGAAATTGACAGACCGGATTGGCGTAAGCGATGACCTTATCTGGCGCCACCGCGCCTGTCAAGCGCGGGGCGTCCAGGCGTGTCGGCAAGCTTGTAGGGTGCGTGCTTTGCACGCACGCGCCTCGGGGCAATGGCGAATGCCAAATGTCGAAAGCCAAATGTCGAATGACGAAGGAAGCACCGAGCACCAATGACCAAGCACCAAGGACCAGGGGACCAGGGACCAATCACCAGGTGTGTGGCACAGGAACGAGCCGGCGGGTTCATCCCAGGGGCAAAGCCGGGGACAACGGGGCTGCGAAACCCCTAACCCCACCCGAGCTGCCACCGCGCCGGGCGGCTTGGCCAAGGGCCACGCCACCCCTTGGCCGAGGGGTCAATCTGAGCTTTCGCCACCGAGCGACTTGCGGTAGATTGTGAAAACCTTACAACCGGCTGCCGCCTGGCGCCCTCCACCCGTTTCGGGATGCCCAGGCCAAAGCTCGGCGTCCCAAAGGGTTGCGAATGTGGCGCCCAAGCGGCCGGGCAAGTGCGCAAAGCCGGCACGGGATTTGCACTCCAAGCGGGGCACTCATCCGGCTGAGCCGCTTGCACCCACCGTGCCACGAGCGTGGCATCGCGCCCCGTCGCAGGGAGGAGATCGAGCATGGAAGCTCAACGGTACCGGGCCATTGGCATCGCGCTGGTTGCGGCTGCGCTTACCGGGGCCAGCTACCGCACCCCCAACTTCGTGGTCCAAACCGCCGACCCACGCCACGCGGAGTTGTTCGGCAACGCGGCCGAACATTGGCGGCGCGAGCTGGCCCGGCAATGGCTCGGCCAGGAACTCCCCACCTGGTACCAGCCGTGCTTGATCACCGTGCAGGTGGGGCCCCACTTGGGCGCAGGGGGAGCCACCAGTTTCGTCTTTGACCGGGGCGAAGTGTTCGGCTGGCGGATGAACATTCAGGGGTCGGCCGAGCGCGTGGTCGATTCCGTCTTGCCGCACGAGATCACGCACATGATCTTCGCGAGCTATTTCCGCGCGCCGCTGCCCCGCTGGGCCGACGAAGGCGCAGCCACCAGCGTCGAGTGCCCTTCGGAGCAGGCCAAGCACCGGCAGATGCTCGTGCAATTCCTCCGCACCGGAAGGGGGATCGCGTTCAGCGACATGTTCCGCATGACCGAGTACCCGGCCGACGTGATGCCCCTGTACGCCCAGGGTTATGCCCTGGCCGACTTTCTCATCCAGCAAGGGGGCCGGCGGCGGTACGTGGACTTCCTTTCCGACGGGATGCGCGACCAGCAATGGACCGCAGCGCTGGCCAAGTGGTATGGGTTCAAAGACCTTGCGACGCTCCAAAACCAGTGGCTGGCCTGGGTGGCGGCGGGCTTTCCCCGCCTGGAAGCCCCGGCCCAGGCCCCGGAACAGCGCTCGCCCAGCCAGCTTGCCCGCACCGAAGGCAAGCCGCAGCGCCCGGCACCCAACCTGGTGCTCCACGTAACCGGAGCGGCTCCGCTGCCGCCGGTGGATAGCCGAACCCCGCCCGCCGTGAGCACCCCGCCGGCAGTGCACCAGGACGAGGCCATGACGTGGCAGCTTGCCCACCCCCAACCCATCCAGCGCCCGCGGTCGTCCACGCCTTCATGGACCCGATGAGGCTTCTCGTTCCTGCTGCCGGCGGTGCCGCGGGTCCACCGAGCCGATGCCCCCGCAGACCGTTTGCCCAGCGTGGCACCCGGCCGCCTTTGGGCCTTTCTGGGCCCGCCCTCTTTTGTCGGCGCCGGCAGCCGCTCTTGGGCGAGTTGGGGCGGTCAGACGATCGGCTCCAGGACGCCTTTGAGGATCAGATAGTAGCGGGTGAAGTGGAAGAACACCGGGGCGGCAAAGCAGATGGAGTCGATCCGGTCGAGCACGCCGCTGTGGCCTTCGACCAGCGTGCCGTAGTCCTTCACTCCCCGGTCGCGCTTGATGGCCGACATGGTCAGCGAACCGGCGAAACCCATCAGGGCAATGACAGCGGACATCAGGCCGGCCACCCAATACTCGAAGGGGGTCGCCCACCATAGCGCGGCACCGATGAGCGTAACGCTGGCTGTGCCGCCCAGCAGGCCTTCCCAGGTCTTGGTGGGGTGAATGGTGGGGACGATGACGTGTTTTCGGGGGATCTGGGCCCAGGCGTATTGCAGGGCGTCGCTCAACTGGACCATCAAGATGAAGAAGAACAAGAGCCGGGGGCCGGCCTCGGGGTCGAGGTCCGACCGGGCGAGCCCAGCCGGCGGGTGCCGCTCCTCAGGGTTGGCCTCTGGCGGCGATTCGCCGCCTGCCGGCGCCGGGGCAGGATTGGCCGGAACGGGATTGGCCGGGGCGGCGTTGGCCGGGACGGCCGCCACCGCCTCGATCTTCAAGAACCGCCACGGCATGTCGCTCACCCCGCGGGGGATGCGCAACGTCATCAGGGCCGGGGCATAGCTCAGGCAGTACACGCAGATGAGGATGCCGGCCTGGATCTTGGCCGTCCGCTCCAGAAAACGCTTGGGATCGCCCGACATGGCGATGCGGGCGGGAATAAGCAGAAACACGTACACCGGGATCAAGATGGTGTACAGGCCATACAGCCGCAGGCCCACCAGCACGAACTGGAGCGGCGTAAACAGGAAGAATACCCAGAACAAGGTGCGATGGTCGCCGGGCCGGGTGGGCGTCAGGGTGATAAACTCGCGGAGGGCCCAAAAGGCCATCAGCCCGAAGAGGACCACGGTGGCCGTGATGCCGATCAGCCAGGCGGCGGCCAGCACGGCGGTCAGAATCCACCAGGCCCGCACGCGGCGGCGGAAGGTCTCGACGATGGCCGGGTCGATGGCCGCATCGCTCCGCCGCTTGAGAATTTGGACGACGAGTGTGGCGGCCGCCAGCACCACCAGCACTCCGCCGACCAGTCCCAGAGTTCGTTGCATGGTGCGCCGCCGTTGGGAAGCTTAAAGTTCTTTCAGTCGCCGCACGGCCTCGCGGGCGCGGAAGAGGAAATCGGCCTTGGGCTCCCCCGCCTCCAACCACATCGGCGGGCCGAAGGTGATACACGTCAACAACGGCACCGGCAGCACCTCGCCGCGGGGCAGGATGCGATTCATGTTGTCGATGTGGACGGGGATCAGTTCCAGGTCGGGCCGCTTCTTGCACAGATAGTATAATCCGCTCTTGAACTCGCCGATCTCCTCGCCACTGGTCCTCCCCCCTTCGGGGAAGACGATCAGCGAGTACGTCTGGCCAATCTCGCGGAGCATCACGTCCACCGGGCTCTGGTGCACCTTGATCTCGGTGCGGTCGATCAACAGGGCGTTGAACACGCGGGTGGCCAGGTAGCGGCGCAGCCGGCCGGCCGTCCAATAGTCCTTCGCCGCCACCGGCCGGGTCAGGCACCGCACCTCCGGCGGCAGCGCCGACCACAGCACCACCGCATCCAGATGACTGGTATGGTTGGCGAAATAAACCCGCTGGCAGGTATCGGGCTGGCAGTCGATCCAGCGGATGCTCGCCCCGCTAAAGAACCTGGCCAGCAAGGCCAGTATCGCACCGGTGATCTTGACGTCCATCCCACGCCACGCCAGATCCTGGGGTCAACACCCCTTGCCGAGTTGCTCTTGCCGGGCGTTTGCACCCTGAATCCACCCCGCCCCCGCGTTGGACTTCGGGAACGGGCAGAAGGAATCGGAACCCATATCGTACCACGCCCGCCGCGGCCCGCAAAGCCAGTGGAGCGCCACGGCCCCACGGCCCGGCCACCGGGCGGGACCACGCCGCTGGCCGCTACGCCATCGCGGGCAGTTCCTTTGCCGCGGCCACGAGGGCATCCAGGTTCTCGCTGCGTACCCCCGGCGGCGTCCCCCCGCCCGCCGACAGAATCCACCATCGCCGATCCTCCAGGGTGGCAACAGCGGCCTGAACGCTCCGCTGCACATCGGCCGGGCTCCCCTTGGCCAGCACGTCGCGGGGTGGAACATTGCCCAAAAGGGTTACCCCCTCGCCCGCCAACTGCCGCACCTGCCCCAAGCTGTGCTCGAACGAAAAGTTGAACAGGTTCACGCCAAGCCCGCGGAGTTCCCGCGCACAAATCAACCCGTAGGCATCGTTATGAAACGCCTTGGCCGACACCTCCACCGAAGCGAACACCTGCCGGAGGTACGGCAGCGCGAACTCCCGGAAGTCGGCCGGCCCCAGGAAACCGACCAGATCGTCCAGCACCAACACACCGTCGATCGAATCGAAGCACGCGGCCTGATAGCCCAGCCACTCGGCGATGAACTCGCTCACCACCGCCAACAACCGGTGCGTGGCCGCCGGCTCGGTCTTGATCCCCTCCAAGAACTCCGTGTGCCCCAAGAGATAGGAGGCGATGTTCAGCGGCCCGCGCGACACGGCGAACCGGATGCGATGCCCCGCAGCCTCGATCCGGCCGCGGGTCCGCTGCAGCCGGCGGACCACAAACGGCAGCAGCCCGTCCGTGCGGCAATTGGGCTTCTTGAGCGCGTCGATCTGGCGGTGGTCGGCCAGCATCTTCTCGGCAAACGGAAACTCGCTTGACGGAAACACGCACTTCGAGCCGAACGCCGAAGGCTCGGTACACATGCCGAATTCGGCCCAGAACCCGGGCAGAAACCAGATATCCGGGAACCGCTGGCATAACCGCAGGTTCGCCTCCAGCCAGCAGGCATCGTCGGTAAGATAGTCCAGCATCGCCACACCCGCCCAAGGGGGCACAAAGGGGCTATCGACGATGAGACCTACCGGCACGGCCGCAGGCGGCTGGCCGGCCAAAACACGCAGCAACTGGCTCCATTGGGGATCGGTCATGGGCCGCATTGTATCAGATGGCCAGCGCCCCTGCTTGCTGGCGGCTGGTGAATCGGCAATCGACGAATGTCGAAAGCCAAATGACGAATGTCGAATGGCCCATGACCAAGCACCAATGCCCAATGACCAAGCGTGCGCCGCGTGAACGAGTCAGCGGGTTCATCCTGCCGGATAAGCGGGGTCTACCGCGGTCGAGCGGGTTTGAGGTAACCGTTCGCGGCCAGGGACGTTACCGGTCAACACGCAATGCCTCGGCCACGACAGAGCGTGGCCCTCCACCTTGGAGGGACGC
>JBBIQF010000106.1:0-17832 GCA_037442445.1 Planctomycetaceae bacterium | reverse complement strand
GGAACGCAGAACGCAAGGTGCGCGGGGTGCCTGCGCGACCGGGCGAAGTTCAAGCAATCGAATTGGGCAAGTTCACACGCCGGGGCTCTCGTCAGGGGTGGCGGATGGCCTCGGCAAACGCGCGGGCATCCTGGGGCGGCGGGCCCAGCAACAGGTGCTGCTCGACCGAGCGGGGCGCGGAAAGCCGCGCTACCGCCTCCTGGAGCCGCTGGACCGCGTCGTGCAGGCGCTTGATTTCCCGCTTCTGCTCGGCCAGAAGGGCGTCGACCAGGTCCGGCCGGTGCAGCCGGAGTTCCTCCACGTTCCAGCCGTCGGGGCCCTCGCCGGCGCGGGGGGCCGCAGCGGCGGGCTGGCCCTCGAACAAGCCGCGGGTGGTGGCCGGGTCGGCCACCAGGTCCACGCTCTGCACCCGCAGGATCTCTTCGACCATCACCCGGTCGCCGCTGCGGGCGGTCCGGGCCTCGACATAGTGCGAAAACCCCACGTTCTCCGGGGCGTTTTCGGCGTCCCAGAGGAGTTGCTCGGCCAGGGCGTGCTTGGGGTTGAAGTGGAAGTCGCCGTACAGGCCGTCGGCCCGGGCCGCCACGTTGCGGATCACCCCGATGCGGTCCTGGTAGTCGCGGGGCGTGTACGGGCCGCCCTTGGGATGATTGACGTTCACCTTGGCGCCTTCGTACAGGGCGGCGGCCTGGGCGAGGGCCTCGGGGCGGTAGGAGCGGCCATTGCGCGACTCCAGCCCCAGAATCTTCACGCCGCGCAGCACGCCGGCTTGCCGGTCCACGCGGAGCGCCACGCCCCGGGAATCGACGAACTCGCACAACATTTCTGGCATGGGGGACTCCTTGGAGGAGGATAGGGTTTCCAGGAAGCGGCGGCCGGCAGGGGAGTTTGGGGGGATCACCCGCAGCAGACCTCGGCCTGCCGCGGGCGGGTGCGCGGGCCTGCCGGCTCACCGCTCCAGGCGATCCACCTTTTGCCGCACGTGCTGGATCACGCCGTCTTGGACGGCCACTTCGACCGCCACAGTGCCGAAGAAGCCCGGCTGCAAGGCCAGCCGGAGCAGTTCCTGCAAGGCCTGCTCGGCCAGGGCCTGGCGTGTCTGGCGAGGATTGGGCGCGGGTGTGGATCGCATGGGGCCAGCCTAGCAGAGAGTGTACGGATGTTCAATAGCCGTTTCTGGCCACCTCGATCCGCCCCCGTTCGCGCCGGGGGTCCAGGCCGTGGCGCGCAGCCAGGGTCTCGGCCGACATCGCCCCGCAATCCACCAGGATGCGGTCGGCCTGGGCCTCGCGCAGGCGATCGCGCACCGCCAGGCTGGGCCCCTGGGCATCCAGGGCCAGGAACTCCAGGGCCTCGGGGGGCAGCCGGCCTGCGGCCACCGCCTCGCGCACGGCACGCCACAGCACCTCCAGGTCGTCTTCGATCAGGTCCCGCTGCAAGCGCTGGAACATGCGGACCGCGGGCCCCTCGGCCACCATGGTGGAAGCGTAGTTGGCGTTCGAGGCGTCGCTGGTGAGCATGAACTCGGGCATGACCAGGCGGCTGGCGATGGCCCGCAGTTCGGCCTGGAGCACGGCCACGTAGCGGGCGGCGTCGATCCCCGCCGCCGGAAACTCGTATTCCGTGCCTCCTAGCGCATCCAGGATGGTGCCCGGGGCATAGCGCTTGAAGTGCGTGGTCCGCCCGCCCGGCCCGGAAACCACCGCATCGGCCTGGCTCTGCACGAATTGCTGCACTCCGCCGCGGCTGGCCCCCGTGTGCTTGCGGATCAGGGCGATGGCCGACTGGATCTCCGCCACCACGCTCATGTTGCGCAGCAGTTTTTCCGCCCGGCGCAGGTTCTTGAGCACCGGGTAGAACAGCGGCAGGCCCCGCTTCACGTTGGCATCCACGTGGGCTTTGCGGTGCTGCACCTCGTCGCCGGGCACCAGGCGCCCATCGATCCAGTAGCCCAGCACCGTCTCGACATCCTGGGGGTCGGTCTGGATGCCGAAGCTGGCGGCCGGGTCGGCGGCCCGCTGGGGCGGCGTGGCCACCTGGTCGGGCTCGACGAAGCGCACGCGGAGCATGCCATCGGCCCCGGGGAAAAACCGCAAAAACGCCTCGCCGTCGCGGTCCATGCGCCGCACGATCTCCTGCTGGCGTTTGCGCCAGGTATTGGCCCGCAAGAATTCCTCGACCAGGGATTGGGTTTGGGCGGCCAGGCGTTCGGCGTCCGGGCCTTCGTGGCCGGGCCTGGGCATGACGCGGTAGGTGTGCCCCGGCCCCACCAGGTAGGAAATGCGGTTCTCGTGCCCGTTGATGGCGAACTCGTTCGTGGCGGCCAGGGCCCGGCATTGGTTGCGGATGGCCCGCAGTTCCGCCTCGGTGGCGAAGGGGGCGGCCGCCGCAGTTCCGGCAGGGCCGCTGCCGGCCAGCGCCAGCCAGCGCGTGCCGTCGGCGTCGTAAACCGCATCGGCCGGGTCCACCAGCCGGCCCCAAAGGTCGTCCCACGTTTCCCAAAGCATGGCAAGAGGCGAAGGCATCGGAAGGTTCCTGTATGGGGGCAATGTGGGCGGGTCGCGAGGGCTACGCGATATCCTTGGCGGTGGAGTAGCAACCGCGGGCAGCAAGGCCGGGTGTGCGGGGGCTACGGGCCGACCGGCAGCCGGCCGCCCAGGCCGTCGTCGCAGCCGGCCAAGAGGTCGCCGGCCAGGCGGACCGCCATTTCCAGGGCATCCGGGCCGTCGTCGTGGTCGGCCACGGGGAACTGCCGGAGCTGTTCCACCAACAGCCGCGTGGACGGCGAATGGCTCTTGAACCGCAATTGGCCGGCGGCCAGCAGCGGTCCCAGGCGGCGAATCCGCACCCGCTTGTTCTGGCGGTTATCCACAAGCCAGGGGCGGACGCCCAGCAGGCCTTGGCGTTGGAATTCCCGCTGGAACTCGGCTGCCAGGAGTTCCTGGAACTGGTTGGCTTCGATGCCGAACGCATCGGGGCGAAAGCGCTGGCACCAGGCCACGCCGTCGGCCACGATCTGCGGCGTGGGGCGGCGGGCCAGATCGGCTTCCACGTACAGCCGGCCATCGCGCCCCACCCCCAAAAGCACAAAGGCCGAATAGTCGCCCCGCCGGGCGTCGGAACCCTTGCTGGGATCCAAGGCCAACGTGCGGACCGCGAGGTCTTCCGGCCAGTCGGTAAACCAGACGTTCTCGCCGAACCACTCCTCGGGCCATTCGCAAAGCTCGGGGTTCAGCGGGCGGTTCTGTTTTTCGCGCTCGAAAGCCGTGCGGCCGCTTTCGGCCCGGATGCACATCAGGGTGTACAGGTCTTCCACCTCGGGCCAGAGGACGGCGGCGCCAGCTTCCATGGCCGGCCGGTTGGCCAGGTAGAACTGCCGGGCCTGCTCGGCGGCGCGAGGGTTCTCGACATCGGCGTAGATCTGCTCCCACGCTTCCCACAGGGCCAGGTTTTCCGGCCAGCGCACGATGGCCTGGAACACGCGGGAGGTCCAGCCCGGCGTGGCATGGAGGCGTACGGCCAGGGCGTCGCGGTGCAGGGCGGTGGCCAGATGGACGACATTGGTCCGCGGCGTGCCGGCCCGCAGCAGCGTGCCGTGGAACCAGTCCCACGAGCGGCGGCGCATCTCGGCCGACTCGATGTGACCGTCGTTCTGCAAGTCGTCGCAGACGATCAGCGTGGGGCGCTCGGCCCGGCGGCGGCGGCCTCGGATCCGCTGCCCGGTGCCGAAGGCCTCGATCGCTACGCCATTGCGGAGCACGGCCGTGCCTGCCCGCCACACCGGGCCGCGCCCCGCTGCCTCGGGATAGCCTTCGGCCAACGCGGGGTTGTCCACAAGTTCGGCCTTGACGTTCTCCAAGTGGGCGTGGGCCTGGTGCTTGGTGTCGGAGACGATCCAGATGTAAGGCTCGGCCGCTTCCACGGCCGCACGCAGCACGAAGGCCAGCGTGACCAGCGTCGATTTGGCCGCCCCCCGCGGACCCAGCACATTCAGCTTGCTGCCGCGGTGTGCCGCCATGTTTTCGAGTTGCTCGGCCAGCCAGCGGTGCATGGGCGAAGGGGGTTTTTGAAAATGCTCGGGCAAGTAGCGCTGGCCCCAGGCCAACAGCCCCGTGCCCGGCCCCTGGCCACTGCGGCGCCGGGCCCGGCCATGCAGGGTCCCCAGGCGCCGGGCGAACCCCACGAGCGCTCTGGCAACCCACGACGGAGCGGCCCCATCAAAGAATCTTTCACGGCTCGGCATCGCGGGGGTTTCCCGGGCGTTCTTGGAGCTGTCGGATGAGCTTTTCCACGCGGCGGAGCACCGCCTTGCGATAGCGGGCCGCGGGAATCTCCTCGACCAGGATTTCGGTCAGCTCCATGAGCAGTGCCACGGCCTGATCGATGCGCAGCGCGTCGGGCCGGCGGGGCGCGAAGTCCTCGGGATTGATCCGCTCCAGGGCCCAGGCGGCCGCGCGCCAATACTGCTCCTTGGCGGCCGCCTTTTGAATGTTGCGCATGTAGCCCACTTCGGCGCTTTGTTCGGCGCGGCGGAGGCGCTGGCCGAAGGCCGGGTCCCGCTCCGCCGTATTCTGAATGGTGCTTACCGAGCATCCCACGTACCTGGCCGCCGTGCGGCGGCTGCATCCTACGCTGACGATGGCCAGGATCTCGCGGCGTTTGTATTCGTCCAGCACGGGCGGCCGGCCGGTCTTCGCCATGGGTTGGTCCGTCGCTCAGGCTTCGCGCGGGGGGACATATTCGAACGAGACCACGGCCCGGCCTTGCGACCCGCGGTAGCCCGGGACAAACCGGTCCGCCCGGCCCGAGCCAGTCTTCCTGACCGCCACCGCGCGCCACCGGGGCGAGCGCCGGCAATGGGCGATCACGGCCGGGTGCCCCGCCGTGATGTTCACCCGGTAGCCCTCGGCCCGATGGATATCGGCCACCGCCTCCAGCACGGCCGTGCCGATGCCCACGCCCTGGTAGTCGGGCAGGGTGACCAGGCGGCTGATCCGCCGCCGCTTGCGGGCCGCCAGTAGCGGCAGCGTGGCGCAGAACGCCACCGGCTCGTCCCCCCACACTGCCAGGAAGCACTGGGCGCTGGGATTCAACCGGCCGCTCAAATAGTGATGGCGCGCAAACAGCCGCCACGCACGACTTCGGCAACGAACGATCGCAAGCTCGATCGGCGGTCGTGGAAGGCACCTCCATTGGAACGCGCCGGTGGCCATGTCCAGCACCCAATCCGGGGCCAGCCACTCGGTTACGTCATAATGGCAAGTTACCGCGACGAAGCGGCACGCAAAGCGGCCGGACCGAATCGCCTTGGCGATCGCCGCCGAGGCCACCCGGGCCACATTGCGGTCGACCACGCTGGTGAACTCGTCGAAGGCCACCAGCGGCAGGGAGCCCGCTGGCAGCACGGAGCCCGGGGATTGACTCCCGGAGGGCTGTTCCTGGGTCCCTGCTTCCTGCTCCGTGCTTCCGGCCAGCAGGGCCCGGGCCAGATCGCAGCGGAACTGCTCGCCGTTGGACAGGGCGTGGTACGGCTTGATCCAGCTCGGCGGCGAGCCGAAGCCCACGGCGGTCAACGCGCCGGTGATCTGTTTGATCGATCGCTGGCCGAAGCAATCGACCACCGCCCGATCGGCGGGCCAGTCGTGCGCCCGGTACAAGGCCGAGCCGAACAGCTGCCGGGCCAGCGTCGTCTTGCCGCTGCCCGACGGGCCCACGATTAGCCCGATGCGCCACGTGCCGCCCAACTCGGGGATTTCCACGGCCAGGTGGTGCACCGCCCGCTCCGTAAGCGCGACGTCGAACATGCCCGCCACCTGCTGCACGCGGAATGAATCGAATACCGGACAGGAAACAGTGACTTCGATGTGCATGGCGAGTTTTGGTTGATGGTTGATGGGAGCAAGGCCGCGCGCGTTCACCATCAACTATCAACCATCAACTTCTCCTACAGCGTCAGCAGCCGGCAGCGGAAGCCCTCGGCCACCAGCCGCTCGTAAAGCTCCTGCTGTTGGGCTTCGTCTTGGCATTGGACCACCACCTGGAAGGCCTCGGGCACGGGCACTTCCCGTTCGGAGGAAGGCGTGTCGTCGCTTGCCGGGCCCTCGACGCCCGTTTCCCCGGCCAGGCGGTCCAACAGGCTTTGCACCGCGTCGTTCTCGGTGTGCACACAGGCCAGCAGATCGGCCAGCACGTCGGGGTCGGCACCGGCCAAGCCCGCCAGAGGGTCGAGCAGGGCCAGCAGCTTGGCGGCCTCCGCATCGTCCAGATCGAGCACCAGCACCGGGACTTCGATATCGGGGGTGGTCTCGGCCCGCAGGTGCCCGTCGATAAGCTCCAGCGAGCCATCGGGCAACTGGCGGGCCAGCAAGGCATCGGCATAGCCGATTTCGGCCAGCACGCCGCGAAGGGCATCCCGCTGGGCCTGGGGATGGGTGCGCCAATTTCGGGGATGCGGCCGGAGCTGGCTAGCCCGCACCCGCCGCAATTCCTTGATGCGATCGCGTATCTGCATGGCTATCCTGCGCGCAAGGCGTCGCTCAGCTCGGCCAGTTGCACGGAGTGGCTCTCCAGGCGCGACTGGTGGTCGATGCACATGGCCAGCCGCTGGTCGTGCGAGGCGGCCAGTTCGTCCAGGCGCCGGCTGATATCGTCCAGGCGCGTGGCGATGACGGCCAGTTTGGCGTGCACCGAAAGCATCCACGGCCCCAGGCCCAAGACCAGCGACAGGGCCACGCCGATGACCGCGGTCCACTCTTGAATGCTCATGGAAAGGTCCTCCGCAATGGAAACTCCAGGCCAACGGCCACCTTGTGATGCTCTTGCCTGCCTTGTGGTGCAGGCATCTTGCCTGCGCAATGCAGCGGGGACGGCTGCACCACAAGCTGCATCACGAAATCCACCTTGTGGTGTAGGCATCCTGCCTGCCCTATGCAGCCGGGACGGCCGCGATTGGCTTACGCCCGGGCTTCACCGGCCGGTGCCGTGGCCGCCGACCGCTCGCGGTTGGGGCTGGCCGACGGGCCGCGCGGTTCCTCGCTGGGCCGTACGCCGTTGGGGATGGGCAGCCGGTTGGCATCGCCGCCGAACGACACGCACATATCCCACAGCTCGGCCAGCGAGGCATACAGCATCAGCGATTCCCGCGGCGTGATGCGGTAGGTGGCGAATCGGCTGTCCAGCCGGGTGGCCTCCACGATGTGCTGGTCCAGCGCGGTGACGAACATTCGGGCATCCACGTTGCGGAGATCGATCTGGCTGGCCAGCGGGATGTTCGGGTCCGAACCATCGAGGCGGTAGGGGAGGTCGAACTCGCGGCCGGCGGGCCGGGCCACCTCGTCGCCCAGCGGGCTCTTCTCGGACATCTCGTCGGGCAGCTTGATGTCCAGTGCCCGCGCCCGCTCTTCCAGGGTCTTGATGTCGAGCTTCTGCGGGTTGTGGGTGATCTTGCGGCGGAGGAAATCCAGGCGGAGCAGATGCTCCATGATGAACTCGTTGGTGGCCGAGTCCCAGCCGCTCTGCATCCCGAATTCCCCGCCCTGGAGAATCTGGCTGCGGAACAGCAGGCAGTGGCCCACATAGGTGTGGATCGACTGGTTGCGGAAGCGGGTGATGGCGTCTTCAAAGGTATCGCGTCCAGGGGGCATAGGGGGCTCCTTTTTCGGGAAACGGGGGTTGCAGCGGCGGCCTGGGCCACCGGGGTATCGTGTTGCGGGGTTGGGTGTGCTCGGCCCGGGTCGATCCAGGCAGGAGGCCTGTGCTTGGGGGCCTTTGGCGGTCGTACAGGTTCATTTAGGATGCGGGTTCTGCGGGGGCGGGCGACGGGCCGTGGATGCGGAAAAACCGCCGCGCCACGCGCTCCCGCAGTGCCCGCGCCCAAGCCGCCAAAGCGGCGTCGCTGGATTGTTCGGCCTGGCGGAGTTCCTGGTCGTACTCGCGGCCCAAGGTGGCGTCGGCCAGTGCGCTTCGGCCCGAAAGGGCGAACACCTGGGCCAACTGGGCCGCATAGTCGTCATTCAGCCCGCCCGAGGCGGAAGCCGATGGCAGCGCACCACCGGGGCCGGCCTTGCGGGCCCGCCGCCGGCGGATCAGGCCGGCCAGGATGCGGACGGCCACCACGGCGGCCACCGCGGGCGGCCCGGTCCAGCCCAGCGCCACCAGCACGGCCGGCAGCAGTTTTTCCA
This sequence comes from Planctomycetaceae bacterium, assembly GCA_037442445.1. Classification (GTDB taxonomy): domain Bacteria; phylum Planctomycetota; class Planctomycetia; order Pirellulales; family Thermoguttaceae; genus JANLFZ01. The sequence continues at coordinate 9,652 of JBBIQF010000106.1, read as the reverse complement.
CCAGGCCGGGCCCTGCCGCCGCACCCCCTGCCGCGTCGCGGAGTAGCGCCCGCAGGTTGTCCGGCCCCATCTGCGTCTCGATTCGCTCCAGGCGGTCCTTCAAGCCGGCCACCAGGCCCCGGGCTTCGTCGAGCGATTCGGGGTTCAATCCCGGCCTGCGCGGGGCGGGTTCGGCGCGGCGCGGCCGGCCGGGAGATGCAATGCTGGGTGCCGGCACGGCCGGCGCTTTCATAGCGGAACCCGGCGAGGGAGCGGCGTTGGATCCATTGCCCTGCGGAGGTTCTTGCCGGGATGGGCCGGGTTGTGTGCGCGGTGGGGGCACGGGCCCTGGAGTCTGTCCTTGGCCGGGCGGCAGTGCACCGGGCGAAGGCTCCGGCACAGGCGGCGGAGTGCGCCGGCTGCCGAACACCTCGGCCAGAAAGTGGCGGATGCGCCCGCAATACGTCCCCACCACCGTGCGCCCGTCGGTCCCCCACACGACCGCCACCAATTGGCCTTGGGCATCGAAGATCGGCCCGCCCGAGTCGCCCAGCCGGGCTGCCCCCAACAAAGCCAGGGTCTCGTAGCCCTGGGTGTTGCCGGTGCGGGCGTAGCCGAGCACTTGCCCCCGGCTGCACCGATACCGGCCGTCGCTGCCAAACCCGCAGCTTTGCAGCCATTGGCCGGGGACGGGCGCATTGGCGGCGATGGTGGCCGGCTCCACCGGGCAGCGCGGCACGCTGCCCAACGCGGCTCCGGGTGGCGGATCGGCCGCCGGCTCGCGCCAACCGGGCACCTCCAGGACCGCCAGGTCCCAGGTAGGGTTGGCGGCCAGCACCCGGGCCGGCCACGTCGTCCCTTTGGCCAGCACCCAGACGTGCTGGGCCCCGTCGCGAAACAAGTGGGCGCAGGTCAGCACCGCGCAGCCGGCCGGCTCGCACCGGACCACAGTTCCCGAACCGAACGCCCGCAGCGGGCCGTTTGTGACCATCACCCGCACTACAGCCGGCGGGGGCACCTCGGCCGGCGGTGCCTGGCCGGGAAGCGAGTCGAGCCTGGGCACGGCCTCGCGTGCCGGGCAGCCGCCCCCCGTACACTGGGCGCTGGCCCAAGCGGGCAAGGCGGCCAGCACGGCGGCGGCCATGGCCGCCCACCACGCCCGGCGGCAGATCCACCGGCATGGCCGCGAGGCGCCGCTGGGCGCTGCCGCTATTGGCTCAGCGGCGCAATCCGGTCGTGCCAAACCCGTAACCCACGCCATGTCACGCTACGGCACCAGGGTGAAGCGATAGCGATAAAACGGACTTCGCGCCAGATCGGCCGGCTCGGTCAGGCGGTCGGCCAGGTGCGGCACCGGGTCCACGCCGCCGCCGATTCGGTCGGCCATGGCGCAGGCATGGCTGCAAAACGGCGGCCGGGTGCTCGGCGCCTCGTCGTCCACGTCCGGGCGGACCAAAAGCCGCACCACCGGCAGGTGCCGCAATGCCGCTAAGACCAGCCCCATCCACCCGTAATCGCACCCGGCCAGCCGGCGCATGAAGCGCGTGGCTCCGGCACGGTCGTAGTGCGGCCAGCGCTGGTCCGGGTTGACCTCGTACACGTCGATGCGCCCCGGCCAGCGCTGGACCTGGCTGGATAGGGTGACGGCCCGGCCGCCCGTCAATCCCCGGATTTCCAGGCAGAACAGGTCCTCGCCCCACCACGCCGCCTTGGCGGCATGGCTGTGGACTCCCCGGCCGGCAATCGAAATCAAGCCTCGGCGGCGAAACAGCAGCAGATCGGCATCGCGGATGTCGCCGCGGGCCTGGGCATAAGGAACGAACTTCAGCATAAGCATCGCGGACACTTGGGCTCTTGGGAATGTTGCACGGGAAAACGTCAGCGGCCCGGTCGTGCCGGCAGAACTGCTTGCCCGGGTGGCGGCTCGGCACGAGGGGCCCCGCCGCTGGCGGGCGGCTGGCCGGCTTCAAGCCGCATCTGGCGCCACATGCGCACTTCCTCGTAGCGGCGGCGGTGCTCGTCGGCCAGTTGGAGGGCCAGCGGCTCATCGGTATCCGGCCAAGGTGGCCGGCGCCGCCGGGCCATGGCCCTTCGCGTCGCGCACGCCCGGCAGGGCAAGAACACCAGGCCGCCACAACCCGGGCAGCGGGCGGGCGGGCCTTCCCACCGCACCTCGTCCAAGGGCTCCGCGGGTTGGCGGTCCGGCCGCTTGCCCCGGGCGATGGCGTGCACCGACCCGCGGCTGACGCCCAGGCGCCGGGCGATGGCCCGCTGGCTGAGTTTTCCCTCGGCTAGCAGGCGGCGGACCTCGGCAACCAATGCTGGCTTGAGCATGGCAAGTATCCCGATAACGGGGTTCATGGCGGGTCCGGCGGCCGTTGCCCGGCGAAAGAGGCCGGCCGATGGATGTGCCCGGCTCCGCCCCACTTGGGTTTGCACCGGAATCGCCCCGCCCGGCCGCCAGAGGGGTCCGGTTTCCAGACCAACCAAAAAACCCGCCGCAGGGACGTGCATCCCCGCGACGGGCTCTTGCGATACCTGGCAGTTGGCTTTGGCTGGCGCGGCCTAGATGCACCCAGCAGGCGCTGGCCGGCGCGGCCAAGGCACCTGCCCGGCCCTACCGATACCCGTCAACCTCCGCCACCCTAGCGGAAGGCGTGGCCCAATTTCAAGTCGATTCCGCCCGCTCAACCCGATTCCTTCTGCTCTTTCTGCTCTTTCTGTGTGCCGGTGGCGGCCTGCTCGAGTTCGGCGACTGCGCAGGCGAGTTCTTCGACCAGGCGGTTGGACTCGTTGGTGCGCAGGGCTTGCACCACTTTGCGATAGTACCAGAGAGTTCCATCGCGGCCGCCGTGGAACCACGACCAGATCTTCTCGCCGCGCTGGCGGAGGTCGATCAAGATGGAGCGGACGTTATCGAGTTTGTCGGCGGCCACGACGAGGCGGACCGAGGGGAGCGCTCGGCGGAGGCGAGCCAGGTACGCTTCCTTGCGCTGCCGCCAGGGCGGTTTGGGCGATTTGAGGGTATCGCTACAGCCGGCGACGATCTTGGCCACCCGGGGCCCATACCGCCGGCGGATGTCGTCCAGGCGCGGGGCACCTCCCTGGTCTTCCGCCGCGTCGTGCAGCAGGGCGGCGATCGCCTCGTCCTCATCTGCCCCGTGCTCCAGGGCGATGCCGCATACCCGCATGAGATGGGAAAAATACGGAGCGCCCGAGCCTTTGCGGCGCTGCCGGGCGTGGATCTTGGCCGTGTAGGCCACCGCACCAAAGAACCGATCAGTCAATCTCATGGCATCATCCCGAAGTTCGCGGTACCCGGGCCAGCCGGCACGAGGGCAACGGGCCCTCTGGCGGCGTTGCACTGCCGCCGGGGCCGAGCACGGACGAGGCGCGGGCCCTGCGAACGCTTACAAAGCGGCCTTCCTCCCGTACTGTACAACCACTGTACAAACTCCAAGCGCCCCGCGAAGAACTCACTGGCTAAGACTTTATGGTTGCCCGGTATCGCGTCAAGCCCTGCTGCCGCGATTTGTGGCAAAGGGCCCAGCGCCGGGCCGTGGGCGCTGGCCCGGATGCCGGCAAACGCGACTTCGCTTCAGGGCGAGGCCCCCACCACCTCGCCGTTGACCTGGATTTCCACGGGTGCGGCCCCCGGCACGTCGGTCTCCACACGAATCTTGCCGCTGACCTGCCCTGGGGCGTCGCTCCCCACAAAACGCATGGGCACGATGTGCACGCTGCGGGCTTCGCTGGGCAACGTGAACTGGAACCGCTCGTCCGGCCCGGTGATCCGCACGATGCGGAACGGCTTGCTCCCCCGGACCACCAGGCTGCGGACGTGGGGCTGCCCCGGCCGCACCACGAACACCACCGACCCCGGACTGACCGATAGCGCGGCAGTCACATGCCCCTCGACCGAGAGCGGCACCTGGGCGGCCCGGGGGTTCGGGTCGTTGGTCTTCAGTACGATCATGTCCTTGAAATACCCGGGGGGGGCGTCCTCACCCAGCCGGACCACCAGTTCGTAATCCACGCGGGCCTGGGGCGTCTCGCCGATGCGGCCCAATTCGGCCACCTGGGCCGATAGATAAGGCGCAGGGCACACCACCGCCACGACCTGCCAGTCGCGGCGCCCCGCATAACTGACCGATACCCGCCGCGTCACCGCTTGCCCCTGGGGCACGGAGCCGAACCGCACCTCGCCCGGCTCGAACACCACGTCGCTGCGGATGTAGCAATACACGTGCAACTGCACTTCGGCCGGGAAAGGCTTGTCGAAGACCACCTTCAGCGTGGCCTCTTTGTGGCCGGTGAAGCGCAGGGTATCCAACGCGGCGACCAACTCGGCCGTCTCGTAGGTCTTCAACGTGGTCTTGGTCAGTTGGGGGACGGTGCAGCCGCAGGTCGAGCTGACCGAGGCGATGTGCACGTCCTCCAGGTAGATATTGTTGATGAGGAATCGGTACTCGACCTTGGAGCCGCGGGCCACCACGCCGAAATCGTGGCTGGTGGCGTTGAACATGGCCTTGGCCCAGTCCTTAGCGGGCGCCACCTGCGCGATAACCAGCGCCACCATCGCAGCCGCAAGCACGGTTCGTCGCACAGCCATCACTCCTTTCTGGCTTGGGGGGTGGCCCGCCGCGGGAGCTTAGCCCATGCCGGCCGCCTGGCAAGCGTATTTCAGCCCATCGACGGCCGTCTTGCCGTAAAAGTCGCAGCCGGTGCTTTGGGCCAGCATATCGCTGGCGGCCGCCCCGCCCACCATGATCTTCACCCCCTGGCGGAGGCCTGCCTGGCGGATGGCTTCCACGGTGTTGGCCACCGACTTGAAGCAGGTGGTCAGAAGGAGGCTCATGCCCACCACGGCCGGCTGGTGCTTTTGGATCGCCTCGACGAACCGGGCCGGCGGTACGTCCACCCCCAGGTCCACGACCTCGAATCCCGCCCCGCGGAGCATCATCACCACGATATCCTTGCCGATGTCGTGCACATCGTACTGCACGGTGCCCATGACGGCGGTGGCCCGCGTCGGAGCCGCCTGCACCGCGCCCAGGTGGGGGGCCAGTTCGGCCATCACCTGCTTCATGATCATCCCGCCGAACATCAGGTCCGGCAGGAAGCACTCTTCGCGGTTGAAGCGGTCGCCCAATTCGATCATGCCGCGGTTGCACTCGGCCAGGAGGTCGTGGGCCGAAACGCCGCTGGCCAGCTTCTGGCGGACCAGGCGCATCACGGCCGGTTCATCGCAGCGAGCAATGGCCTGGGCAAGATTCTCTTCGTGCGTCATCCGGGAGTCCTCGCCTGGAGGGGTGTGGGGAAAGCGGGCCACCGGGCCGCCTGCCCGGCCCGCGCCCGAAAGGCCGGCCTCCGGCCGGCGGCCGCGCCTGCCGCGGCCTTAAAACGACAGCAGGATTTGCCAGATATACATGTACCCCAGCGCGTCGATCTCCTCCCAGACGCGCTTCACCAGTTGCTTGTCGCCGCTTATCGGCGGCAGCTCCTTCTCCTTCTCCTCCCACGGGATACAGGTTCCCGGGGGCCGCTTCGGTTGAGGCTTGGCAGTCGTCGGCTCGTTCATCGCGTCCCTCACACAAAGCGTCGCACCGGGCCGGCCACGGCGCGCCGGCCTGGCGGGCCGGCAGGCCCTGCGGTCCGGCCGCTTCCTCAATACTCGCCGTACTGGCGGGTGGCCTCGGTCATGGCCCGCAAGTTCTCCACCCGCGTGTCGTCTTGCATGATCGCCGCTGCATCCATGATGTAGCCCCCGTCCCGCCCAAACAGCTCGATCAGCCGTTTGCAGCACTGGCGGACCTCCTCCGGCGTGCCGAAGGCCAAAAGGTCGTTAGGCACCCCGCCGCTGATGCAGAACTTCTCGCCCAGAATCCGCTCCGCCTGCTCCGGGTCCGTCCGGTCCACGTGGAAGATGATGCTCCCCTCCGGCAGCTCGGCGATGTACTTCAGATTGGCCGTCCAATCCCCCTCGGCGTAAAACAGCGTCTGCACCCCGTGCTTCCACAGATCCAGGATGATCTGCTTGAGCGTGGGCCAGTAGAACTTTTCGAACTGCGCCGGCGACAAGAACGGCACGCACCCGCGGTGCATCCACAGGCCGACCGGTACGTTGCGGTCGGGATCGGCCCCCGACAAGGCCACGTGGAACAAATGCGGCATCATCGCCTCGCAGGCGGCCAGCACCTTGTCGGGCTGCCGGTACATGTCCATGCACAGCCCCTTATACCCCCGCAGCTTGTCCGCAATGATGTCCAACGGCGCCTTCAGAATGCCGCTCAGCGCCGACACCGTGCCCGACTCCCTCCGCAGCCGCTCGGCCTGCACGCCGAACCCCTTGAAGTAGTCGAGCATGGCCATGCCCCCCTTGAGAAACGAGAGGTTGTTCCGCAGCGTGTTGGGCTGCCCCGGCGGAACGACATCGGTGGCCACGCGCGGCAACCACACGTTGAACAGGTAGCCGGTGGGGTCCTCGATCAACAGGTCGTACTCGTCGGCCCGCATCCAGGCCTCTTCCTCGGGCGGTTCGAGGTACTGGAAGGCGCAGTCGTGCGGGATTTCCATGCCGGGGACCGCGTAGTACCGCAGGCCGATGGCCTTCACCAGCCCCATCCACCCGTACACCATGTTGCCCACCACCGCGTCCCAATCGAAATCGGCGGCGCAGCGCCGCGCGGCCTCGAAGGCCTTCTGATAGTCGTAGCTGACCTCTTGCGAGGTGTAGCCGCAGTACTTGGCCGTGAACTCGGCCACGAACGGCCGGATGGGCACCCGGTCGGGCTTGCTGTTGCGCATGGCGGTCACATAGCGGGCCAGGCGCTCCTGGTACCGCCGCTCGATCGCTTCGGCACTCGCAAGGTTGGTGGTATCGATGGCCATGGTCGTCGGGTCCTCGCGGTTGCTTGAAGCCCATCCCCAGCCGGAAGGCTCGCCCGCCGGCCGAAAAGCAATTCCCAGGCGTGCACCCCAGCCCGCCTTCCTCCGTGGTCCCCGCTCCGAGCTCCCTGCTGCCCGCTCGCCGCCCCTGCCTGCCGGTGCCCTAGTATTCCAAAGTCGCCAAGCGGTGTCAACTCGGCGCGGCGCTTGCGCGGGAATAGTAAAACTGGCTAAATTGAAGAATACAGGGGTCCGGCCAGAGGGCACCGCCGCACGCACCCCCGGCGGCCAGAGACTTCGGCACCCTACCTCGGGAAGGTGGGGGCCGGCTGCCCGGCCAGGCGGACCGCCCTCGAAGCCGCTCCCCCCGCTACCAGATATACTGACTCATGGGGCTCCCGGAAGCCGGCCCGTCTCCCGCGACCAGGAGAGGGTACCCTTTTGGAGCGTTTTCCCAGCAGCTTCGCAGTGGGTCCGCTGCCGCTATTGCCTCCGTTGCCGGAGCACGCCCATGGAGTTCCAGCTCGTTAGCCCCTTTGAACCCAAGGGGGACCAGCCCAAGGTCATCCGGCAGATTGTCGAGTCGCTCCGCAGCGGCCACAAGCACGTGGTGTGCATGGGGGTGACCGGGTCGGGCAAGACGTTCATCATGGCCAACATCATCCAGGCCCTTCAGCGGCCTACGCTGGTCATCTCGCACAACAAGACGCTGGCCGCCCAGGTGTATGCCGAGTTCAAAGAGTTCTTCCCCCACAACGCCGTCCACTATTTCGTCAGCTATTACGACTACTACCAGCCGGAGGCCTACATCCCGCAGCGCGACATCTACATCGAGAAGGACGCCTCGATCAACGAGAACATCGAACGGCTGCGCCTGGCGGCCACCAGCGCCCTGGTCAGCCGCCGCGACGTGATCATCGTGGCCAGCGTCTCGAGCATCTACGGCATCGGCTCGCCCGAGGACTACCGCCAGGCCATGGTGGCCTTGCGGGTTGGCCAGGTGGTCGACCGCGACGAGGTGCTGGCCCGGCTGGTAAGCATCCAGTACGACCGAAATGACGTGGCGCTGGAGCCCGGCAAGTTCCGGGTCCGCGGCGATTGCGTCGAGGTGTACCCCTCGTACGAGGAGTTCGCGTTCCGCTTGGAGTTCTGGGGCGACGAAGTCGAGCAGCTCTCGCTCATCCATCCCGTAAGCGGCGAGGTCATCGAGCGCCGGCAGGAGCTTTTCATCTATCCGGCCAAGCATTTCATTCTGCCCGAGGAGCGGATCGCCGCAGGCATCGAGGAGATTCGCCGCGAATTGGAAGAGCGCCTGGAATACTTCCGCCGCCAGGGGAAGCTGCTGGAGGCCCAGCGCCTCAGTGCCCGCACCCGCTTCGATATCGAGATGCTCCAGGAGATGGGCTACTGCCCGGGCATCGAGAACTACAGCCGGCCGCTGTCGGGCCGGCCCCCCGGCTCGCCCCCCGATACCCTCTACAGCTTCTTCCCCAAGGACTATTTGCTGTTCGTCGACGAGTCGCACGTGGCCATCCCCCAAATCCGGGGCATGTACGCGGGCGACCACAACCGCAAAGTAACCCTGGTCGAGCACGGCTTCCGCCTGCCCAGCGCCCTGGACAACCGGCCCCTGCGCTTCGAGGAGTGGGAAGAGCGCATCAACCAGGTGGTGTACTTTTCGGCCACCCCCGGCCCTTATGAACTGGAAAAAGCCGGCGACCAGGTGTTCGAGCAGATCATCCGGCCCACGGGGCTGCTGGACCCCATCATCGAGGTGCATCCCGCCCGCAACCAGGTGCCGCACCTTCTGGCCCAGGTGCGCGAGCGGGCCGCCGCCGGCGAACGGGTGCTGGTCACCACTCTGACCAAGCGCCTGGCCGAGGACCTCGCCGCCTGGCTCAGCCAGCAAAATGTCCGCTGCAAGTGGCTCCACAGCGAACTGGACGCCTTCGAGCGGGTCGAGCTGCTGCGGGACCTGCGCGAGGGGCGGTTCGACGTGCTGGTGGGGGTGAATCTCTTGCGCGAGGGCCTGGACCTGCCGGAAGTGTCCCTGGTGTGCATCCTCGATGCCGACAAAGAGGGCTTCCTGCGGAGCGAAACCTCGCTGATTCAGACCATCGGCCGCTCGGCCCGCAACGTCAACGCCAAGGTGATCCTCTACGCCGACCAAGTGACCGAATCGATGCAGCGGGCGATCGAGGAGACCCGCCGCCGCCGGGCCATTCAAGAAGAATACAACCGGCAGCACGGCATCACGCCGGAGACCATCCGCAAGGCCATTCGGGCGGGCATCGAGGCCGAGGTCGAGGCCCACGCCCGGGCCAACGCCGCCGCCGGCCGCACCGACGAAGTACAATACATCACCGAGGAGTATCTGGCCGAATTGCAGGCCGAAATGCTGGCCGCCGCCGACGAACTGGACTTCGAGCGGGCCGCCGCCATCCGCGACCTGATTGCCCGGTTGCGCGACCAGGTCGGCCGCCGGCTGGACGAGGTCCGCGCCGAAAAGTCGCCCCGCAAGGGCCCGCAGCGCCGGGCCCGCAAACAACGCCGTTAGGTACTCCGCCATGCGACCTGTTGTGGCTCAAGACCTTTCCTTCTGCGGTTTACCCCACCGTAGCCGCCCTGCGAGCGACCCCAGGCCGCTGGCAACCCCGTTGGCCCCCCTCGGGCCACCCCGGAGGCCCCTGTGCGCAAGCCAATAATTGTCTTCGTCCTGGTCTCGCTTGCCGCCATCCTCGTGGCGGTTGTGATATGGCGAGGGCCGGCTCGAGATCGGAAGAGC
>JBBIQF010000105.1:0-18283 GCA_037442445.1 Planctomycetaceae bacterium | reverse complement strand
GCCCGCCGCTTCAGCACCCGGGTGGCGAACTCCATGGGGGCTTCCAGCGAGGTCGCGCCGGCCACCGGTTCCAAGGCCACCAACTCGCGAATCAACCGCAGTACATGCGCCCGCCCCCGTCCCGGGCGGTAATAACCGTATACCTTGTCGCAGAACGTGACCAGCCCCACCCGGTCGTTATTGTGGATGGCGGAGAACATCAACAGGGCGGCCAACTCGATTACGGTCTCCAGCTTGGTGCGGGGCACGGACCCGAACGCTCCCGAGGCCGAGATATCGACCATTAGCAGCACGGTCAGCTCGCGCTCTTCGCGGAAGGTCTTGATGAACGCCTCGCCGCTGCGGGCTGTAACGTTCCAGTCGATATCGCGGATATCGTCGCCCGGCTCGTAGGGGCGCACACTTTCGAATTCCACGCCCCGGCCGCGGAAGACGCTGCGGTACTGGCCCGCCACCAGTTCATCGACCAGGCGCCGGGCGAGGATCTCCAGATGCGCGACACGCCGGAGGATGGCGGCTACGTCTTGAGGCATACGCGTGGATAGGCGTCGACAGCGGACCGGTTTCGCAGGGGTCAAGGAACCGGCACCGCACCCAGGATGGTCTGGATCACGTCTTCCGGCGACGTCCGCTCGGCCTCGGCTTCGTAGGTGAGGATCACCCGATGCCGCAGCACGTCCGGGGCGATGGCCTTGATGTCCTGGGGGGTCACGTAGTCGCGGCCATCGAGGAAGGCCATGGCCTGAGCCGCCCGGCCCAAATAGATCGACCCCCGGGGCGACGCCCCGTACTCGATCAGCGGCACCAGATTGCGGATGCCGAACCGCGCCGGGTTGCGCGTCGCCCCCACCAGGCTGATGATGTAGTCCTTCAGCCGGTCGTCCAGGTACACGTTCCGCACCGCTTGCTGCATGGCCTGGATGTCGGCAATGGTCAGCACCGGCTCGACCTTCCGGCCGTTGGCGCTGAGGGCCTGGTCCAGGATCGTGCGCTCCTCCTCCGGCTTGGGATAATCGATCTTGACCTTGAGCATGAAGCGGTCGACCTGGGCTTCCGGCAGGGGATAGGTCCCCTCCTGCTCGATCGGGTTCTGGGTGGCCATGACCAGGAACAGACCCTCCAGCGGGTAAGTCTCTTCGCCAATGGTCACCTGGCGCTCCTGCATGGCCTCGAGCAGGGCGGCTTGCACTTTGGCCGGGGCCCGGTTGATTTCGTCGGCGAGGATGAAATGAGCAAAGATGGGGCCTTTGCGCGTGCGGAAAATGCCCTCGGTGGGCACATAGATCAAGGTCCCCACCAGGTCGGCCGGCAGCAGGTCCGGGGTAAACTGGATCCGGTGGAAATGGGCCGCAAGGGCCTGGGCCAGGGACTTGACCGCGGTGGTCTTGGCCAGCCCGGGCACCCCTTCCAGCAGCAGATGCCCGTCACAAAGCAGGCCCACCAGCAGGCGGTCGATCATGGTCTTCTGGCCGACCACCGCTTTGTGCAGTTCGGCGCGGAGCGCCTGGAGGCGCGAAGCGAATTCGGCGATCGGCGGGCTAGCGGGCGAACGTTGCGGATCCATGGTGCGGTATCCCGGCGGCGCGGAAGGGCCAGACTACAGCAGCGACTTGCACAGGTTCTCGAAGGCTGGGCGCTCCAGCGGGTGGATCAGCTCGGCCTTCAGTCCCATTTTTTGGGCGGTCTTGAGGGCTTCGGCGGCCTCGGCCCGGCGGTCCAGGGCCACCAGTATCTGGGCTTTGCGGAAGTAAGCCATGGCCACGGGCGTATCGGCCAGGACTGCCTCGATATCCTTCAGCGCCTCTTCGGCCCGGCCGCGGGCCAGGTAAACGGTGGCACGCGAATCGAGCGAGTTGGCCGAGGGCCCCGTCAACTCGATCGCCCGGTTGACCAATTGCTGCGCCTCGTCCAGTTGCTTGCCCTGAAGGGCCAGCAGCATGGCCAGGTTGTTCAGCGCCGCGATGTGGTTCGGGTTTTTCTGGAGGACTTCGCGGTAGAGGGCTTCGGCCTCGGCCACGCGGCTATGCACGCCCAGATAGTCGGCCAGAATGACCAGGAACGCCACCGGGCGGTTGTGTTTGGCGATGGCCTCGGTAAGGATTTTTTCCGCCCGGGCCTGATACGGCGTGGGCTGTCCGGCCGAGCCGGAAAGCAGGGTCATCATGGCCGGGCCGATGAGTTCGGGCCGGCTGGTGGGCCAGGCCTGTTCGGCCACCGCCACCGCTTCTTCCATGCGGTTGCGGCGGGCCAGAAAGGCCGCCAGCACCAGTTTTTGCTCCGGCCGCGACTCGCAGTACTGGCGGAACAGCTTTTCCGCCTCGGCCAGGAAGCGGGCACCGATCGCTGCCGTCGCGCCTTGGGAAGCCCGCTGGCCCAGGTCCTCCAGGGTGCTGGCCACGGCCAACAGCCGGGCAGGCCGGTCTTCGCCCTTCGATTCGGGCTGATGCAAGTAGTCTTGCAGCACCCCCAGGGCTTTTTCGTGTTCGTTGCGTTCGCAGAGGGTCATGGCCCGCAGGCTCACCGTGGGCAATTGGCCCGGGGCGATGTGTTCCAGGCGGTTGACCCAGATCTCGGCCTCGGAGAGTTCTTTGTGGGCCAGCAAGGCCGCCCCATAGGCGGCGGCGTAGCGGGGCTCGTTTGGGGCGGCCGCCATCAAGGCCCGGAAGTGCCGCGTGGCCTGCGACCACTGGTCCGGCCCCAGGCGGAGATACAGCCGGGCCAGCACGAAGCGATCCTCGGGGGTGGCGCTGCGGTAGTCGCGCAGCACCTGTTCCACCACGCGGACGGCTTCCTTCTGTTGCTGGCGGCGCGGCATGGAGGCCAGCAATAGGGCCTTGGCCCGCTGGTCCTGGATGGCCGGGTTCGGCTCCTTGAGGTTCTGCTCCACCAGGTCCAGACCCTCGAGCAGGTTCTCGTAATGGCCTTTGCCCAGAAGCAGCAAGGCCAGTGCCCGGCGGCTCCAGATGCGGTCGTCGCGGGCCCGGTTCTCGTCCTTGGCTTTGACTTCGCCGGCCGCCAGCCGGCGCAAGAGCGGCTCGGCCTGGGCCGCCTTGCCGGTGCGGAGGTAGAACTCGGCGGTCTGGCGCACCGCGGTGGCATCGGCCGGGGCGGCCGCCAACGCCTCCTGGTATTTCTTTTCCGCCTGGTCTTGTTCCTGTATGCCCTCAACGCACAAGCCAAACGCCAGGGGGGCCTGGGCGGGCGGGATTTTCTGTTGGGCCTCGGCCAGGGCCTTTTGGGCTTCTTCCTTCTGGCCGGTCCGCGCCAAGAACTGCACCAGCGCCACCCACGCCGCCGTGGCCTGGTTGCTCATCTGGATGGCCTGGCGGAACTCGCGCTGGGCCTCGGCCCAGAGCTTTTCGGCCTCCGCCTGGCGTTTTTCGGCTCGGGCCCGCTGGCCCAGGATGCCCAGCACCTGGCCCAGCCACACGTGGTCCTGGTATTGGTTCGAGACGCGTGCGGCCTGGCGGGCCAGCTCCAGCGCCCGGTCGAAATCATCCAGCCGCAGCGAGATGTCCGAGGCCAGCCGGTTCAGCTCGGCCGACAGGGGCATCGATTGCTCCTCGATGGTCCGCAGCACGCGGTCGGCCTCGGCATAGCGCTGGCGCTCGGCCAGCAGTTGCACCAGGCGGCGGATGGCCTGGGGGTTCCGCTCGCCCAGGTTGACCGCCCGCAGGTACTGCTCGATGGCCAGTTCCTCGTTCCCTTCCTGCTCGCACAAGTTGGCCGCCAAAAGGGCCACGCGCGACCAGGCCGGCCGGAGGTTGCGGGCCTCGACCAGATGCTTCTGGGCCTCGACCAGCGCGGGCTTCCCTTTCTTTTGCGCCTGCAGCGCCAGATGGAGGGCACTGCCATAGTGCCAGAATGCCCCTTCGCCTTCGATCTGCTTGATCTCGCCCAATAGTTCGCCCAGCCCGGTGTCGTCCTGGGCCCGCAGGGCCAGATCGAACAATAGCAGGCGGACCTGGAGGTTATTCGGTTCGCGGCGGGCCAGCGACTGGCAGAGCCGGCGGGCCTCGGCGAAGTCGCCGATCCGCAAGCAAGCGGCGGCGATGCCCCGCTCCAACTGAGCCAGGTCGGCCGGGGTGAACGAGCCGGCGGGCTCCAATAGGCTGCGGAGCCGGCCGGCCGCCTCCTTGCCGTACCGGGCCACCAGGTACTGCGCCCGGGCCAGCCGAAGCGCCACGCTGTCGCCCAACTCGCGCTGGGCCTGGTCCAGGTGGCGTTCGGCTTGGTCCCAATCCTGGCGGCGTTCGGCAAGGCCCGCCAAGGCCAGGCGCGGGGCCAGCTCTTTGGGATTCTTGGCCTGGGCGGCCTGGAGGAGCTTTTCGGCTTCGGGCGCCCGATCCTGGGCTACCAGAATCTCGGCCCGCAGCACTGCGATCCGCGAATCCCCGGCCAGCGCCTTCTCGGCAATGCCCAGCAGCCGTTCGGCCTCGCCCCAATTGCGCTGGGCCCGCGGCAAGCGGAGGTTCTTGAGGATTTCCAACTGGGCCAGGTCGACGACACCCGCAGCCGGTGCGCCGGCCAGGCGCATCAACTCGCGGTATTCCTCCAGGGCTTCTTCCACCCGGCCGATGGAGAGCAAAGCCATGGCCACCCCGTGCCGCGCGGGAATCCAGAAGGGGTCGACGCTCACCGCCCGTCGATAGGCGGCCAACTGCTGGTCCGCGTTGCCCAGCGCCCGGTAGCAGCCGCCCAGCCAGAAGTCCACCTGCTTGACCACATCGGGCCAGGCGGTCAAAGCGGGGCGGAGGCGCTCGAAGTGCCGGCTGGCCACCAGCCACTGCTCGGCCACGAACTCTTTTCGAGCCTTGAGGTATTCGACCAGCGGACCAGGATGCCCCAGGCCTTGGAGCCGCCGCACCAGGGCGTCGATCTCGTCGGTCTTCTGCTCATCCAACAGTACGTTGGCCAGGTTCCACACCAGCGCGGCGTCGTTGGGCTGCGCTTCGATGCCGCGGCGCAGGCACTTGACCGCCTCGGCCCGGCGGTCGGAGCGGATCTCCACGCTGGCCAATAACAGGTAGGCGGCAATGAACTGGGGGTCCAGCTCGATGGCCCGGGCGGCGTGCTGCCGGGCCCCTTCGTAGTTCTTCTGCTCCAGGGCACACTGGGCGGCCAGATGCAGCACTTCGGTCTTGTCGGGGGCGAGTTTCAGGGCCGCGGCGGCGGCCGAGGCCGCCTGCTCCAGGCGCGCGGTATCGCCCGGCGGGCGGGTGGCGAACAGGTAGCGGCCTTTGGCCAACCAGGCCTCCCAGGAGTCGGGATTGGCGTCGGTCATGCGATGCATGGCCGCATCGGCCTCGGCAGGCCGTTGCAACGGGCCGCGAAGCACCTCGGCCAGGCCCAGGTAGGCATCGCGCTGGGCCGGTGCCCGGGCGATGACCCGCTCGAAGGTCTTGGCCGCCTCGGCGTGCTTGCCCAACCCCTGCTGGCTGCGGGCCAGCCAAAGGAGCAACTCGGGGTCTTCGCGAGCCGCGGGCAGCAGGTGCACGGTGAGGTGCTCTTGGGCATCGGAGAACCGGCCAAGCTGGAGGGCCAACGGAACCAGCCGGCGCCGAAGGTCGTTCCGCTCGGGGTCGGCCCGCAGGGCCCGTTCCAGCGTTTCGTATGCGGCCCGCCGGGCCCCGGCCCGCTCGGCGGCCAGGTCCGCCAGCACCAGCGCGTAGTCGGCCAGCACCGCGGTATCGTCGGGCATGAACTGGAGGTAGCGCTGGTAATGGCGCACGGCCTCGGCCGATTTCTTTTCCGCCCGGGCACGCTCCGCTTCGCGCAGAAACATGTGGGCATTGCGCCGCATCTGGAAGCCGTGCAGAAGATGCACTCCGCCGGCAAGCACGGCAGCGATGACCAAGAGCAGTGCCGCGAAGCGCAGATTGAGGGTTCTCATTTCTCCACTCCCGCCGTGCCGAGGGTCACGCGACAACTTCCGTCGAGTCTGCCGGACGGGCCTGCCACCACAATGGACTAGAACCCATCGCTCGAAGCTCCCCTTTTTGAAACGCTCCCCATCGGACCTTCAAGTATAGTCTGGCCTCATGCCCCCGGCAATGCGCCGCCCACTGCCCCGCTAACGTGGGGGATCGCTCCGCGCGCCCCATCGTGGCCCCCTCGGGCAAAACCCCCTTCGGGCAAAAACCTTAGAGCGGGCAAAGCCTTGGTCGCCGGATCGCTGGCAAGAAAACGCGATCGGCAATACCCCTCCTACCCGTCCGAGACTGCCGGCCACGGCCCTCGTGCAGTATAGCGCCGCCCCGGCCGGCCGCCTTCGGTTTGACAATTCTGCCCTGCGACCTATCTGTTGTATAGCGACCTGTGCGGCCTGCGTACAGGTTGCCCAAGCTGCCGGGAAACCCTCGTCCGCCAACCGGCAGCCGAAACGCCTTTTCCCGAACGATCCGCTGGCCTCGTCAACCTCGCTCGCCATGCGTCCCGCCGCAGGGGTGACACTGCGCGCGGAGCCGGCCGCGGCGAGCCCCGTCCACTTGCAGGTCCCCTTATGTCATCTCCGGAGAGCTGCCTGGACCTAACCCAACTGACCACCGCCGACGTCGAATACCGCATCGCCCGCACCCGGCAGGAGCGAGCGGCCGCCTTTCGGCTGGTGTACGAATCGTATCTCCGTTCGGGCTTGGGCCAGCCCAACCCGTATCGCATGAGGATTACTCCGTACCACTTGCTGCCGACCACCGAGGTCTTCATCGCCGTCTTCCGCCAGACGCCCATCCTCACCATGAGCCTGGTGATGGATGGCCCGCTGGGCATACCCATGGAGTGCATCTACGCCGAAGAGGTGGCCCAGAAGCGGCAGGCTGGCCTGCGTTTTGGAGAGGTGTCGTGCCTGGCCGACCGGCGCAACCGCTTCCGCGGCTTCTTGCCGGCCTTTTTGGGCCTCAGCCGGCTGATGGCGCAATACGCCTGGTGCCGGGGCCTGGACGAACTGCTGGTGGCGGTGCATCCGCGGCACGCCCGGTTCTACCGGCGGTTCATGGCCTTCGAGCCGTTCGGCGGGCTGAAGGCCTATCCGACGGTCCGCAACCGGCCCGCCTTGGCCCTGGCCTTGAACTTCGATCGCGTGGACCGCCAGCGCCCCAAGTCGTTCGATACGTTCTTCGGCCAGTGGATTGCCGAGGAAAAGCTCCAGCCCCAGCCCATTACGCCGGAAGATGCCGAGTATTTCCGGCCCATGGTGGATGCAGCATTTCAGGCCGTGCCCCTGGAAGAGATCGATTTCACCTCCCGCGGCCAGCGGCATTGCGAGGCCGTGCCCCTGGGGTGAAAGCCCACGGCGGCACGCCGGAGCACCAAGGGCTGGCGGCCCGCGGGGCGCCCGCCGGGGCAACGGGTAAAAGGACGAAACAGCGCCGCCCGCTGCGTGCCGGGGCTAGCCGTTCTTGCGTGCGAAATCCATCATGAAATCCCGCAGCGCCTGGACGCCTTCCACGGGCATGGCGTTGTAGATCGACGCCCGGCAGCCGCCCACCGAGCGATGCCCTTTCAGCTCGGCCAGGCCCTGCTCCCGGGCCTCCTTGAAGAACTGCTCTTCCAGCGCGGCATTGGGCAGCCGGAAGGTCACGTTCATGATCGATCGGCTGAACGGCTCGGCATGGCCGGCGTAAAACCCGTTCGACTCGTCGATCGCCGCGTACAGCATCTCCGCCTTGCGGCGGTTGATCTGCTCCATGTTCGCCAGCCCGCCGATCGTGTGGAGCAGCCAGTCGGTCACCAGTTTGACCATATACACGCCGAACACCGGCGGCGTATTGAACAGCGAGCGGCCCTCGGCCATCACCCGGTAGTTGACCATCGAGGGGAGGTCGCGGGGGGCCTTCTGCACCATGTCGTCGCGGATGATGACGATGGTCACGCCGGCCGGCCCGGCGTTCTTCTGCGCACAGGCATACAGGATGGCGAAGCGCTCGATGGAAATCGGCCGGCAAAGGAAGTCGGACGAAGCGTCGCACACCAGCGGCACCTCGCCGGTATTCGGGTAGCTGCGGTACTGGATGCCCTGGATGGTCTCGTTCGAGCAGATATGCACGTAGGCGGCCTGGGGATCCAACTGCAAATCGTCCGGATCGGGCATCTGGCGGTAGTTGGTGCTCTTGCCGTCCCAGGCGGCGCGGACCGGCCCCTGCGTGGCCGCCTCGTCCATCGCCTTCTTGGCCCATGAGCCGGTGACGATGTAGTCGGCCGAACGCCCGGTGCCCCGCAGGAAGTTCAGCGGCACCATGCCGAACTGCAAGAGTGCCCCCCCTTGCAGGAAAAGCACGTGGTAGGTTTGGGGGATATCGAGCAGTTTGCGCAGGTTCTCCTCGGCCTGGCCCAGGATTTCCGCAAAAGTCTTCGAGCGATGGCTGATCTCCAGAATGGACATGCCTGTGCCCGGCAGGGCCAGCAAGTGGCGCTGCGCTTCCTCCAATGCGGGCAGCGGCAACATGGCCGGGCCGGGCGAGAAATTGAAAATGCGCTTTTCCATAGCGGTGTATCCCTGTGAGCCAGCGGGCCGATTCTGAAACGGCTCCAGTGTACCGATTGGCTGCGGGTGTGAAAAGCTGCTCCGGCGCCGGGCAGCATCGTCAAGGCTTGCGCACCAGCCGGGGCGGCTTGCCTTTTTCAAAGGCGGCCAGGACCGCCTGGGCCTTCTGCCGGGTGGACCCGTCGGGGTACTGGACCGGTGCGGTCACCCCGTGGCGGGCCAGGATGCGGGTGGCCTCCAGGCGGGCGCGGCCGGCCAGGTCCACCGCGGCCTGAAGCACGCGCATCGACTCCTGCGGGGCGTGGAACCCCATGCCGTTCTGGGCCGCCACAAAGTCCCACCGCAACTGGGCCCGCCGCACCAGGCGCCGCGGCTCCTCCAATTCCGCGTCGGTGGCGCCGGCCTGCGCGGCCGCGGCAATGTCGAAGTGGGCCTCGACCAGCGCCCGCTCGGCCCAGTCCCGCCCCTGGCGGACCTTGCGCTGGATGCCCACCACCCGCTGTTCGATCTCCTTCTCGCCCCACCGGTGGCACACCGCACACGAGTTGGCGATGTTCAACAGCGGGCTCTGGATGTAGTGGTCGGTGAACTTCACCCCCCCTTCGCTGCGGTAGGGCATGTGGCAGTCGGCGCACGACACCTCGCGGTAGGCGTGGATGCCCGTGGTGTACAGCTCGTAGTCGGGGTGCTGCATCTTCAC
Organism: Planctomycetaceae bacterium; assembly: GCA_037442445.1. Taxonomy (GTDB): domain Bacteria; phylum Planctomycetota; class Planctomycetia; order Pirellulales; family Thermoguttaceae; genus JANLFZ01. The sequence continues at coordinate 9,101 of JBBIQF010000105.1, read as the reverse complement.
CATGGGCGCCCGGCTGATGGCGTGCGTCCAGTCGCTGAAATCCGCCTGGGCGTAATAGGACTCGATCTGTTCGAGCTGCAACCCGTTGTCCCAGGGGAACGTCAAATAGTTGCCCGGCCCCTTGAAGTAATACTCCACGTGGCACTGGGCGCAGACCAGCGATCGCATCTCCTGGTGCGACACCTGGTCAATATCCCGGCCTTGCCGGGCAAAGGCCTCGCGCAAAGCCGGCCGGCTGACCCGCAGCCGCATGGTGGCCGGGTCGTGGCAGTCCAAGCAGCCGATGGGATGGATGACGGCCTCGTCCGGCGTGGCGGTACCGGCCGGCGGCGGCCGGAACGCCGCCAAAGGCTGCCGGTAGAAGTCCTCGGGGGACCGCTGGTCCAACAGCCGCAGCACGTCGGGGCTCTTGCAGGTCCAGCACGTGGCCGGCGTCTTGGCCGACAGCCGCCCCGTGTGCGTTACGTCTTCCACCGCCCACACATGGCCGCGGGCCTGGCGATAATCTTTAGCGAACCCGTAGCCTGCAAAGAGGATGACGTTGGCGGGGGTCTCGTCGAGGTAGTCGCGGGGATCGGCCCCGCCGAACGGGGTGCGGGTGGTGCTGTCGGCCATCAGGCGATAGCGGGCATATTGGCGGGGGAAGTTGACGGCCCAGCGGGAACTGTCGGCCTCCAGCCGGTCGATGGGCACCAGCGGCGGCTGGCGCAGCGCCTCCATCCGCCGCTGGAGGATCGAAGCCACCAACACCCCTAGAAAGAAGACGGCCGCGGCCACCGCGGCGGCCAGCAGCCAGCCGGCCCAGGCCGGAAGCCCGCTGGGCCGGCGTTCACCCGCCGGTGTGCCGGGGCCAGGCGAAGAGGGATCGGAAAAACCGGAAGGAACGTCGCTCTCCATGGTCAAGATCCTTTATCCTCCTCGGGGCGCGCAGGGCGCCCGCCAATGGTGGGCTTCTGCTTGGGGGAAACGACCGGGGGCAGCTCGGGCCGGAACACGCTTGGCGTGGCCGAAAGACTCCGCACCCGGCCGTGCGGCACCTCGCGGTGGCAAGCCCAGCACCGCAAGTCGCCCGGCGCGTGCTGGCGGGCCGAGACCTCGGCCACCACCTCGCCGTGGCAGCGCCGGCAGTTCGTTTCCACCACGTCCACGGCCTTCGCCGAAAGATGGATCACCTGCGGCTCCCAACGAAGCGTGAACACCGTGGCGTGCCACAGCCCATCCCGGGCCTTGAACAGGTAGTGGCTCAGCAAGCCGTCATGGGGCACGTGGCAATCGTTGCAACTGGCCTGCCGGGCGTGACTGCTGTGCTGCCAGGTGAGGTACTGCGGCCCCATGACGTGGCAGTTCACACACGTCTCCGGATCATCGCTCAGGTAGGACGCGGCGCGCGACACGTGGAACGCAAACGCCCCCAGCCCCGCAACCACGCCCGCAGCCAGAAAACCGGCTGCCCGCCACCACGGCGGCAGAAACCGAAGCGTAACCAATGCCGACAAGACGCAGCGGAGCGATCGCATGGCAGCGGGTCAGGGGCCGATAGCCTTGCAAGTGTATCATACGGTACGCGTGAAGACAGGAGCCGCCGCAGGGCGGCGATTGCGAGATTCCACGTCGGGGCCTTAAGCGATTGGCCTTCCGATGACCGGTGGCTCCTTTCTGCACTTTGCACCGGGCCCTTGCGGGCGTGGTGATTTCGATACGGCGTCGCAACAGGCTGGCTCGGTGCACACCGGGCCCTTACCACGACTCCGCGGCAGAACTCTGCATTGCCACCGCTGGCTTTGTGCACACCGGGCCCTACGGGCCCGGCTCAGTTGCCCGGCTCGGGGGCTGGCTGGCCAGGCATTCGGACGGCTCAGGATGCGATGGGCACCTCGATCAACCGGGGAACCTCGCCCAAAAGGCTCTGGCGCACCGCGTCGGAAAGCTGGTCGGGATGTTCGATCCGTTCCGCCGCCACTCCCAGGGCCCGGGCCAGGCCCACGAAGTCGATCCGCGGGTCCACCAGGTCCAGGCCCACATAGCGGCCGGCGGCGGCCTGGGGGAGCCGCAGCACGCCAGCACATTCCTTCAAAATCTTGTATTGCGCGTTGTTGGCCACCACAAAGGTGACGGCGATTCCGTAATGCGCAGCCGTCCACAGGCCCTGGATGCCGTACAGAGCGGCCCCGTCGCCCAGGATGGCCAGCACCGGGCGATTGGGCCAGGCCAGCTTCACGCCGATGGCGCAGTTGAGCCCCCAGCCCAGGGCCCAGCCCCGCTGGGCGAAATACCCCCCGGGGTCGCGCAGCGCGCCGGTCCGCTCCAGATAGCCGGCCGTCGTCGTCGCCGACTCTTCCACCACCGCCACATCATCGGGCAACACCCGGGCCAGGCTTTCCATCAAACACGAGGGGCTCAAAGGGCGAAGATGGAACTGGGCCTGGGCCTCGCGCCGGAGTTCTTCGCGTAAAGTACGGTGCCGGCAGGCCCAGGCTTCGGCACGCCGCTGTGCCGCCGCCGTCTCCTCGGGGGTCATCTCGGTTTCCAGGCGAGCGGCAAGTTGCTCCAGCGCCAGCCGCGGGTGCCCCCAAACGGCCACTTCCGGCGGATAGTTCTTGCCCAGTTCCCGAGGGTCGTCGTCGATCTGCACCAGGCGGATGTGCTCGGGGATCGGCCGGGGCGGCTCGTGGTAAATGTATTGCTGCATGAGCTTCATGCCGGCCACCAAGAGCACGTCGAAATCGGCCAGGCGCTGGCGGACCTCCGGGGACCAGAAAGGCAGCGGCGGGGCACACAGGGGGTGCCCGGCGGGAAAACCGGCCCGGCCGTGCGACGTGGCCGCCTCGTGCATCGCCGGTGCCCCCAACCGCTCCGCCACGCGGACCAAAGGCTCGATGGCCGACGTCTCGGCGATGCGGCTGCCGACCAGGATGCCGGGGTTTTGGGCCCGGGCCAGCACCACTGCCGCACGGCGCACGGCTTCGGGGCTGGGCGGGATATGCGGGTCGGGAAGGCACGGTGGCGTAAGGTCCAGACAGGCCTCGGCCTGCTGCACATCCAAGGGCAGCGCCAAGAAAGTCGGCCCCGTCGGGGGTGTCAGCGCTGCCTGCACGGCCCGCCGGACGGCCGAGGGCAGCTCTTCGACCCGCGAGACCTCGGCCGCATACTTGGTCCATGGCCGGGCCACCCCCACCATGTCGCCCCAGAGGATCGGCTCTTCGAACTTCATGCGCGTATCCTGCTGGCCCGCGGTAACCAACAGCGGCGTCCCCTCGCGAAAGGCGTTGTACAGCATGCCCATGGCATTGCCCAAGCCGCAGCAGGTATGCAAGTTCACCACCCCCAGTGTGCCGGCGGCCTGGGCGTACCCATCGGCGATGGCCAAGGCGGGGACCTCTTGAAGGGCCAACAGGTACCGGATCTGCGGATGGTCGACCAAGGCATCGACCAGCGGCAACTCGGTGGTGCCTGGATTGCCGAACAACCACCGCACGCCACAGGCAGCCAATAGGTCCAAGAAGGCCTGGATTCCGCTTCGCGGCATGAAGCACTTCAGGGTTAGAGGCCAGTCGCAGTAGGTGTAAGGTGCGTGCTTGGCATGCACGCGCCTCAGGGACCCATGAGCAATGTCGAAGGTCGAAGCTCGAATGTCGAATGTCGAAGGCCAAATGTCGAATGGCCAGCACCAATGACCAGGCAGGGTGCGCGGAGCGTGGCCCTCCCGGTCGCCAGGTCTCATCCCGCGCCGTGGTGCGGGCCAGGCGTGCCACGGGCGAGGAGCCGACAGTCTATCGGCCGATCAGCACAGCATCAACCGTATGCCCGAGCGGGTGGGCCCGCACCCCACCGGCGCAAAAAATGGGCACAAATCCTCCAAAAGGGTTATTGTACTTGTGTACAGTTATTGCTAAGGTTGGGGGGAGCCTTCGGGCCAGCCCCGGGTTTCGGCCGCACAGCGGGCCGGCCGTTGGCGGCCGCCTGCGGGCTCCATGGCCCGATGGATCGCGAGGGTAGCTCCACCCGACGTCTCACACCACAGGGGTCTTGCCATGAACAAGCACCGTCCCGAAGGCAGCCGAGCGAAAAAACCGCCAGCCCGCCCTCCATCGCTGGGGTCATGGCCGGCCGCTTCCCGGCTGGGCTCCAGTTCCGCGCCTCCGTTTGCCCCGCGCCCTTGGCCGTTGGACGACCGTCTTTGGGAGGTGTTCCGGCTGGACGAGGACGATAGCCCGGAGTACCCGGACGAAGGCGACTTCTGGATCGAGGCCGAACCCGAGGAGTAAGGCCGATGCTTCCGCCGGCCGTGGTGGACGAGATACGCCGATTGCTGGCCGAGGGCCGGCTTTCGCAGCGGCAGATCGCCCGGCGGATCGGGGTCAGCCGGGGGACGGTGGCGGCGATCGCCTCGGGCCGGCGGCGGATCCCGGCCGGAGAAGCTAGCGGGCCCCCTGGCGGCTATGCGCGGGGCAAGCCGGTCCGCTGTCCCGGCTGCGGGGCGCGGGTGCACATGCCGTGTCTGGCCTGCTGGCTGCGCGAGCGCTATGGCCGCCGCTAGCCGCCGCCCGGAGTGCGGCCGCGTGTTGCCGCTGTTCCAAGCGATGCCGCGCGGGGTGCCGCGGCCCGCCGCTCGGGCGCAAAACCGGGGCGGCTTGCCACCCCCTTGCGAAGCGCAACTCGCGCCCCGCACTCCAGGGGCCGCTGCGATAGCCGGACGGGAATTAGGTGCCTGACGACGCTATCGGCCCGCACGCCGCAGGCCGCTGGCCTGTGCCCCTTTGCGCGCGATTCAGTACGGCTTGTACACGCCGGGGATGGGAATGGGGTAATCGCCGTTCTTGTCGGGATACACCGGTGCTTTGGCGTCCCAGGCCAGCACTTTGGGGAACTCGCTGGTCCCTTTGGCGACCGCGTCGTCCCAGCGCACGACTTGCCCGGAGTAGGTAGCCATCCGGCCCAGCACGGCGGTCATGCTGCTGTTGGCCCCGTGCCAGCCTTCGTGGTACTTCTTGTTGTTGCGGATGGCGTCGATGAGGTCCTTGTGCTCCTGGACCATGGCGTTGCCGCCCTTGCCGCGGAACCGCCATTCGCTTTGGGCCTTGATCCAGCCGGCGCAGTTCGATTCGCCCAGCGTGCCGTGGGCCGCCTCGCCCACGAAGTTCCAGGTATTGGCCATGTGGCGGCACTGGCTGAACATCTTGGTGCCGTCGGCATAGGTGAACTCGACGAAGTGGTGGTCGAAGATCTGGCCGGTGCCTTTCCACTCGCCCAGGTAGCGGACGCTGCACCCGCCCATGCCGTTGGCTTCGACGGGGTGGGCTTTCTTGGGATCGCCGTCGGCCGCCATCACCCAGTTGGCGATATCGAGGTTGTGGACGTGCTGCTCGCAGATGTTATCGCCGCTGAGCCAGCAGAAGTGGTACCAGTTGCGGACCTGGTATTGCATTTCGGTCATGCCCGGCTCCCGCCGGCGGTTCCAGATGCCGCTGCCGTTCCAGTACACCCGCAGGAAGAGCAGTTTGCCCAAGGCGCCGTCATGGATCCGGCCGATGGTCTCGATGTACGCAGGGGTATGGCGGCGCTGGAAGCCGACGCCCACTTTCAGGCCTTTGGACTCGGCCAGTTGGTTGGCCTCCCACAGGGTGCGATAGCCGGGGGCATCGACGCAGCAGGGTTTTTCCATGAACACGTGTTTGCCGGCCTGGATGGCGGCCGCGTATTGCATGGGGCGAAAGCCCGGCGGAGTGGCCAGGATCACCATGTCGGGCCCGGCAGCGATCGCCTTCTGGTACGCATCCAAGCCCACGAAGACCCGGTCGTCGGGCAGATCGACGCGGTTGGCGAATTTCTCGCGCAAGTGGGAGGCCACGGCCCGGGCGCGATCTTCGAAGGCATCGGCCACGGCAATGACCCGCACGCCAGGGTCGGCGGCCAGGCAGTCTTGCACCGCACCGCCCCCCCGGCCCCCGCACCCGATGAGGGCCACCTTGATCACATCGGAACCGGCGGCATGGACCGAGCGGGCCAGGTCCAACCAGGCCGCCACGCCTACACCCGCCGCTGCCGCCGCCGACATTTTCAGAAACTCGCGTCGGTGGGTCTTTTGCGTCATGGGAGGTTCTCCTTCGAGGTCTAGGGATCAAAGCCCCCATTCTGAAAAGGCTCAGGGCGCCTGTCAAGCATCCGGCTCCCCGCGGTGGGCCGGTGGCTGAGCGAGGCGCTAGGGCCGAGGACGCCGGAAGCGTGCCTGGCCGAACTCGGACGCAACGCCCCGGCCACGACGGAGCGTGGCCCTCCCTGGAGGGACGCGCTCCGCCGCGTCCGGCGCCGCACCCCTGGGGGGACGCGATTTGTCGCGTCCGTCCGGTCGGCGAGCGGCCCGGGTTGCTCCCAGCAAAATCGCGCAAGACAATGGGCATGGCCCGGCATGGCGCCGGCCTGCGGCCGCCGGCTCGTCCGCGGCTCTCGATGGTAGAGGATCGCCCATGAGTTATGAGATCTGGGACGCCCACACCCACCTATCCGGCGTGGCAGGCAACACGCCCGAGGAGCGCCTGGAAAAGCTCCTCCGCTATGCCGATCGCCTGGGGATATCGCGGCTGTGCGTGTTCATGGGCATGCGCTGGAGTTACGATCCCAGCCCGGCCGAGCTGCGCCAGCAAAACGACGAGGTCCTTCGGGCCGTAAAGCGGTTTCCCGACCGGGCCTTCGGTTTTGTGTATCTCAATCCGCGGCACACGCAGGCCAGCTTGGACGAGTTGAACCGTTGTGTGCGGGACGGGCCCATGGTGGGCGTGAAGTTGTGGGTCGCGGTCCGCTGCCACGAGGCGGTGCTGGACCCGATCGTCCGCCGGGCCACCGAGCTTTTGGCCCCGGTGCTGCAGCACACCTGGCTGAAGATCACCGGCAACTTGCCGGGGGAGTCGACGCCGATGGACCTGGCGGCTTTGGCGGCCCGGCATCCGCAGGCCACGTTCATCGCGGCACACAGCGGGGGGGACTGGGAGGTGGGGTTGCGGGCGATCCGGCCGTGCCCCAATGTCTGGGCCGAACTGTGCGGCGGCGACCCTGTGGCGGGCGTTACCGAAATGGCGGTGCGCGAACTCGGGGCAGGGCGGGTGTTGTATGGCAGCGATGCGGGTGGCCGGAGCTTGGCCTCGCAACTGGCCAAAGTGCTGGGGGCGCGGATCGACGAGCCGGCCAAGCGCCGCATCCTGGCCGGGAACCTCAAGGCCATTCTCCGGCCGATCCTGGAAAGCAAGGGGATTCGGATATGACCAGGCCAGTTTCGCCCCTGCGTGTGGGGCGCCGGGGATTTCTTCAGGCGGCGGCCGGAGCTTCGGCGGCCGTGGCCGCAGGGCCAGACCCCGGGCAACTGCCCGGCAACCGGCAAGAATGGGTCGATGTGAACGTGTATCTTTCGCGCTGGCCGATGCGGCGATACCCTAACGACCAACCGGCGGCGCTGGTGGCGTGCCTTCGGGAGCATGGGGTGGTGCAGGCGTGGGCCGGGACGTTCGAGGGCTTGCTCCACAAAGACCTAGCCGGGGCCAATGCCCGGCTGGCCGAGGAGTGCCGCCAGCACGGGCCGGGGTTGCTGGTGCCCATAGGCTCGGTCAATCCCTTGCTGCCCGACTGGCCCGAAGACCTCCGCCGCTGTGTCGAGGTGCACCGGATGCCGGGCATTCGGTTGCATCCCAACTACCACGGTTATGGTTTGGACCATCCGGAGTTCGCCCGGCTGCTGGGCCTGGCGGCCGAACGGGGCCTGGTCGTGCAACTGGTGGTGATCATGGAAGACGAGCGGATGATGCACCCCCTGATGCGCGTTCCCCCTGTGGACGTGGCCCCGCTTGCGGCGATGGTCAAGCGGTTTGCCGACTTGCGATTGGTGTTGGTCAACGCGATGCGGACCGTGCGGGAGGCAGCTTTGGCGGCCCTGGTGCGGGCCGGCCAGGTGTATGTGGAAATCGCCATGCTCGAGGGGGTGGGGGGGCTGGAGCGGCTGGCGGCTGCCCTGCCGGCCGAGCGGATTCTGTTCGGCTCGTTCAGCCCCATGTTCTATTTCGAGGCGGCGGCCGGCAAACTCCAGGAATCGGAACTGCCGGCCCACCAGCGGCGGGCCATCGCGGCCGAAAACGCCAAGGCGTTGCTGGCCGGACCATAGCGGCCGGCCGCCGGCAAAGCACAATAGCGGGGGATCGAGTTCAACTCGATCGGGCCGCGGCCGCCGGCACCCGCGGCCTTCTCGCCCGGCTCACCCCGGGCGCCGAAAGGCCCCGCAGGCGCGCAAAAAAACGCCGCCACGATCCGCTGAGGATGCGGCGGCGTCCGGAATCATGCCTCCCGTCGCATTGCGACCGGATGCGTCGCTGCGAGACGAGCGAGGACCGGGCGTGCTACGCACAAGCCGTGATTGGCCCTGGCTCACGCTAAAGGGTTGGCACCTCCGTCGGAATAACGATTTCGGGAGGCCTGATTTTCCTTGGTCCAAAGGTTATATCGGCTCGGGCACCCCCCGGCCTTTCGGCCGAGTTCCACGCCGGTGCCCGCCCGGGCGGCCCCCAGGCGATGCCCGTCCGGCCGCCATCACTAAACTCTATTATACCCGGCGCCAGGGTGCAAGCCAGACCAGTTTGCAGCCTTCCGGGCTTTTGGGGTTGGACGAATCGGTACCCCGTCCCCAGGCGGCGCCGGGGCGCCGGCCGCACCGGGCCCTTACGGGCCCGGCTCATAGGGCACTACCGAAGCAGGCGTTGCCCCACGAGCTGGCAGATGGCTTGATGCACCGCCTCGATCGAGGCCGAGGCGTCGATCACCACGATTTGCTCGGCATGGCGGGCGGCCTCGGCCAGGTAGCCTTCCCGGACCCGTTGGTGGAACGCCGGCCCCCGCTGTTCGAGCCGGTCCAAACGGGGTGCGGTGCAGGCGGCGGCGACGCCGGGTTCCGCGCCCCCGGCTCCGCGCTCCGTTTGCGGACCAGGGGAAATCCCCAAGCGCGAGCGGGCCAGCCGGCTAGCGGCGACCTCCGGCGAGACATCCAGCACGATGGTCAATTCGGGCATCACACCCGCAACGGCGATCTCTCCCACCTTCCACAGCGTGTCCACATCCAATCCGCC